>JAKQAH010000121.1 GCA_029568545.1 Candidatus Omnitrophota bacterium | reverse complement strand
CTTGCAAGCAAAACAAAAACCAATATTGATGACATCTTTATCCAATCGTCGGACTTTCCGTTAACGCTTTTTATTTTTGCCAGCGGGGGCATGATCGTGGAACGGATGATTCCTTTGATGACGAACAATGAATTGACGATGTATTTCGTTATGGGATTCAAAGCGGTCACGATCGTTGCCATGATCCTCTTTTTTGATAAATTTCTTGATGGCATGATCAACTCGTATTCGGGAAAAGTGGAAATATTAAAAACGTCCGGCGGAATTGCCCGTGGGTTTGTCCGAGTCATTGTGATTGGCCTGGGCTTCTTGATTCTCCTGGATAGTTTTGGCGTCTCGATCACCCCCGTGCTGGCATCATTAGGGATCGGTTCCCTGGCCGTCGCGTTGGCGCTGCAGCCGACATTGGAAAATTTCTTTTCCGGCATACAATTAGTGACGGATAAGCCTATCAAAGTCGGGCATTTTATTCAACTCGAGTCCGGGGAAGAAGGGTATGTCCACAAGGTCGGATGGCGTTCGACGTGGGTGCGCATGCTTCCCAATAATGTCGTCATCATTCCCAATAAAGTGCTGGTCAACGCGAAGATCATAAATTACTACTATCCCCAGCAGGAACTTTCTGTTCTTGTCCAGGTCGGCGTTCATTATGAATCGGACCTCGAACATGTGGAACGCGTGACGGTTGAAGCGGCTAAAGAGACACTCCAAGAGGTCCCGGGAGGGGTGAAGGATTTTACTCCTTTTATCCGCTACCATACGTTTGCTGATTTCAGCATCAATTTTTCTGTTATCCTGCGCGCGCAAGAATTTGTCGACCAACATCTGATCAAACATGAATTTATCAAGAAATTACATAAGCGCTATGCGAAAGAAGGGATCAATATCCCGTATCCGATCCGGGCGATCAATTATTCCCAAGAAAAAGCGGAATAAGGGCCGCAAGTCCATTAAAATCAGAAGGGGGGATTGCCAGTATGTTTGTTGTGAGTAATTTTCTAAAGGCTTTTGCCAGCGTTGTGGATGTTGTTTTAAGCATTTATTATTGGCTGATCCTGATCCGGGCCCTGATCAGCTGGGTGAATCCGGATCCCTATAACGCCATCGTTCAGTTCCTTTATCGGGCGACGGAACCGGTTTTGCAGCCGATCCGGCGGGTCCTGCCGCATATGGGCATTGACATATCGCCGATCATTGCCTTCTTGGCGATCATATTCTTGAAAGGGTTCCTTGTAGCCACGCTGCTGGATCTCAGTTATCAGATGCGCTAGAGGCGGGTGGTTATGGACCGATGAAGATGTGTTGCCAGAAAGGGTTAAAGATGTTTGATAAAATGAAAGAATTGATGGAAATGAAAAAACAGGCGGACCGGATTAAAAAGGATTTGGATGCCGCGACCGTAGAGGTCACGGAGGTCAGCGGCGTAAAGATCGTGATCAGCGGTTCGCAAAATTTCCGGTCTCTCGAAATCGATGAGGCGCTAGTCAATGCTAAGGATAAAAGAAGGCTGGAGATGGATCTTTTGCGCAGCGTGAACGCGGCGATCAGGCAATCGCAGAACCTGGCGGCGCAAAAAATGAAAGCGGTTCTGCCGGGTTTTTAAACGACCATAAACCAAACGCAGTTATCAGCTAAGGAGGAGAATCAATGCCGTACGATCAATCACTGGATGTCGCGACGTTCAAAGAAACAAAGGAATTCGGAGACTCCCGGATCACCGTCGGGGTTTTTTCCTATAACGGGGGCGCCAAGAAGCTGCAGATTTCCCGCGAGACCCAAAACCAGAATGAAGAATGGCGTTTCGCAAAGCTGGGGCGCATGACAAAAGAGGAAGCCAAAGAAATTATTCCGATCATGGCCAGGGCCATTGAAACCATGTAATAATTGCCGGGGTCTTTGCTTGTTGGAAACGAGACATTGTTCTCAGGAGAAACAATAATGTCTGAAGACATTTATTTAACAAGAGAATTTTTTCATAAACTGCATGACGAGTTCGAGCAACTGAAGAAAGACAGCCTGAAGATCGCCAAAGAGATCGAGGCCGCGCGGCTCCAGGGGGATTTATCGGAAAACGCCGAATATGATGCCGCAAAAGAAGCGCAGGCCCTCAATGCGGCGCGGCGCGCGGATCTCGAGGACAAATTGGCGCGCGTGAAGATCATCGAGGACCAGAATATCCCGGGCGATAAGATCTATATCGGCGCGATCGTGGATCTCAAGGACCTGGATACCGATGAGGAGATGACGTACATGCTGGTTTCGCCGGAAGAATCCAGCTATGAGGACAACAAGGTTTCTGTTGTTTCTCCGATCGGCCAGGCGCTTCTCGGGCATGGGCCCGATGAGGAAATAGACATCAAGGTTCCGGCAGGTATTTTGAAATACAAGGTTCTTCGGGTCCGAAGGCCGTAACGGCAATCGCAAAATCGGGGAAAATCTATGGAATTCAACCGGATCAATATCGGAGTGATCGGCTGCGGCCATTGGGGGCCTAATCACATCAGGATTTTTTCGCATCTGCCCGGCTCGAGCGTTCTGATGTGCGCAGATCCGGACCAGTCACGGTTGGAATCTGTTAAGAATTCGTTCTTGAATATTCAGACAACCGCGGACCACAAGGCGATCTTCAATAACCCGGACATTCATGCCGTGTGCATTGCGGCCCCGACGAATACTCATTATGCCTTGGCCAAAGAGGCGCTGGAGTGCGGCAAACATGTCCTTTGCGAAAAGCCTTTAGCCATGAAACCGGAAGAATGCCATGAGCTAAAAGATCTTGCGGAAAGAAAGAAAAAGGTCCTGATGGTCGGGCATATTTTCCTTTTTAATGCGGGGATCGTCTGGCTTAAAGAATGCATCGGCTCAGGAGAATTGGGAAAGATCCATTACGCTTACTCAACGAGAACCAATCTGGGGCCGTTTCGTTATGATGTCAATGCCTTGTGGGATCTGGCTCCGCACGATATTTCCATATTCAACTACTTGTTCGATGGCTCTCCGGTCAATGTTTCCGCCCGCGGCCAGAAGTGCCTGGGAGAATCTCATGAGGATCTGGCCTTCGCTACCCTGGAATATCCGCATGATATTCTGGCGAATGTCCATGTGAGCTGGCTGGATCCGCGCAAGGTCCGTCAGATCACGATCGTCGGCGACAAAAAGATGGTGGTCTGGGACGATCTGGATAATATCGGCCCCATCAAGCTCTACGATAAGCATGTCGAGAAAACGAAGAAGTTTTATGAAACATACGGCGAGTTCCAGCTTCTTTCCAAGGAGGGGAGCGTCATGATCCCGAAGGTGGGAGCGAGCGAACCGCTCAAGAAGCAGGGCGAATATTTCTTGAGCTGTATCGCTAAGGGCATTGCTCCGGAAGTATCGGACGCGTCGAAGGGCCTTGATGTTGTCCGGACATTATGCGCGATCCAGACATCGATGGAGCATCAAGGGTCTTTAATCAAGATTTCTTAGGAGAGGCCATGAGTTATTTTAAGCATGATCAGGCGTTAATCCAGAAAGATGCCAAAATCGGCGAGGGAACGCGGATATGGGCTTTTGCCAATATCCAGGCCGGGGCTGTGGTCGGCCGGGGATGCAATATTTGCGACGGAAGTTTTGTGGAAAAGGGCGCGGTCATCGGCGACCATGTGACCATCAAACATCATGTGCAGGTTTTTGACGGGGTCACGATCGAAGACGATGTCTTTGTCGGGTCAAACGTCGCTTTTATCAACGACCGCTATCCCCGAAGCTGCCGGAAAGACGCGTGGGTGTTGGAAAAAACCCTTGTTAAAAAAGGCGCGACTTTGGGAGCTAACAGCGTTATTCTTTGCGGCGTTACGATTGGCGAGTATGCTGTTGTAGGCGCTGGGAGCGTTGTGACGAAAGATATTCCGGCCCACGCGATCGTCCGCGGCAATCCCTCTGTGACGCGCGGATATGCTTGCCGCTGCGGCAAGAAACTCGACCGGCGTCTAAAATGTGTTTGCGGGCAAGAGTATAAAACCGATGCCCAGGGGATTAAGCTCCATGAGTAAGGTCCTGGTTTGTCCGGTCGCATTCAACGAGAATCAAAAACTTAAGAGCGTTATTGAGCGTTATTTGAAAAGTTATGTTTATGGGAAAGTGGATTTTCTGATCGTCGATGATGCTTCAGATGACGGGACCGCCGAAATGATCGGCAGCTTTGCGCCACAAGGGGTCCAGACCATCCGGCATGGGCAAAGGCGGGGAGTCGGCGCGGCTATCCGCACGGCCATCAAGCATTCCCGGGCGCACGGATATGCGGTTCTGGTGATCATGGCCGGCAATAACAAAGACAATCCCGACGAGATCCCGCGGCTCCTTGAGCCTATTCTCCAAGAAGGGTATGATTTTATTCAAGGGTCACGTTTTTTGGCCCCGCAAGGGATGGGAGGGGATATGCCAGCTTATCGGAAATTGGCTACCAGAATCCATCCCTGGCTGATGTCTGTGATCGTTAAGCGAAAAGTGACGGACAGCACCAACGGCTTTAGGGCCTTTCGGCTTTCGATCTTTGATCATCCTAAAATCGATATTGATCAGCTCTGGCTCGACCGCTATGAGCTGGAGCCGTATTTGCTTTATAAGGCGATCACTTTGGGCTTTCGGTTTAAAGAAGCGCCCGTGACCAAGATTTATCCGTCGAAAAAACTCGGATACACCAAAATGCGTCCTCTGATCGGGTGGTGGAGCATTTTACGGCCTTTGATCTATTTGGGATTAGGCTTGAAAAAATAAAAGAATTCAAAATTCATTAAAAAAGGAAGGGCTATGATCAAAAAACTTTTTTTGTTGCTCTGCATCCTGACGGTTCTTGGATGTACTTACGGGCAAGATTACCTGGAAGATCCCGGAGCGCTCATCCGGGACCCGCACTTTGCGGATTATTCGTCTAAGCGGGATGATCTTGAACTGCAGTATTTGCGCAAAGAGATCACTTATGCCGATTATGTCCAGCAGAGAGATGAGCTCGACCAAAAATATGACAAAGAAGTCCAGGAGCGCAATCAGAAGATCCAGGCGGAATAATAGCCCGGAGACGTGTTCGCTCAAGGAGCCTTAATGCGATGAAACTTTCCGGAAGAAATTCCATCATGGAGCGCTTGCGCTCGAATCCGCGCAGCATCCGAAAGATCTATGTGGAGCACGGGTTCAAAGGAACGCTATCGGTGCACGCAAAAGCGCGCCAGCACGGGATATCTGTTTTCTCGATCTCGTCATCGCAAATGATGAAGATCGGCCGGGACAAAAATACCCAGGGAATTCTGGCGGATGTCGATGAGGTCGAATACCTTCCTTACGAGGATGTGCTGGAAGCGGCCCTGAAGAAAAAGAGGTCTTTGATCTTTCTCGACGGGCTCAACGATCCCCAAAACCTTGGGGCGATCATCCGGAGCCTGGCGTGTTTGGGCAAATTTTCCGTTGTTTTGCCGACGCATGATTCGGTCAGCGTGACCGAGTCGGTCTTGCGGGTGGCTTCCGGCGGCGAGAATTATGTTCCGTTCGCGAAGGTCCCGAATTTGGCTAACGCCATCCAAAAAGCTAAAGAAAGCGGTTTTCACATCGCCGGAGCGGTTGTCAAAGGCGGGCAATGCTTGACGGAAATAGCGCTGCCGCATCCGTTGGGGCTGGTGATCGGATCGGAACAAAAAGGCATCCGGGATATCATTAAGAAACATTTGGACCTGGAGTTGTCCATCCCGATGGCCTGCGATACGCTTTCCTTCAACGTGGCGCAGGCCACGACGATTTTATGCTACGAGATCACCAAACAAAAAAGAAATTACAGAAAAGAGAACCCGCATGAGCCATCTGAATGCCATTAATCTTTTTGCCGAAGCCGGCCTGCTGAAGAAAATTAAGCGCAGCGGCTGGTGGGTGGCCGGCATCAAGGATCCCGAAAGCGTCGCCGATCATTCGTTCCGTTGCGCCGTGATCGCTTATTATCTGGCGCATCTTGAGCGCGTTGATCCGTTCAAAACGATGGCGATGGCGCTCTTTAACGATATCCATGAGGCGCGGATCAATGATCTGCATAAAATGGGGCATCACTATATCGATTTTAAGGAGGCCGAAAAAAAGGTTTTCAAGGACCAAGTGGCCCATTTGAATAAAGGCGTTAAAAAAGAGATGACAGATTTACGCAAGGAATATGACGAGCAGAAGACAAAAGCCAGCCTGGTCGCCCGCGATGCCGATATTCTGGAATGCCTTATGCAGGCGAAAGAATATTACGACAACGGGTATTTGAAAACGAAGAAATTTTTTAAAAAAGCTCCTGACCATCTCAAGACCAAGTCGGCCCGGCAGTTCTGGGCGAAGATCCAGGCTTGGGACAGCAGTCGGTGGTGGGAGGATATTGTGAAATTTGAGCGATGACCATTCTTGGTTGGGCACGAAAAAGATTGTTAAGTGTTTTTGCGGCCGCAATCGCCTGTTTGTTTGCGGGGTGCGCTTCTTTGGGAACGTATAACCCGGCCACCGGCCGCAGCGAACTTATATTCATTACGACGCCGCAGGAGGTTGATCTCGGCAACGATGTCCATCAGAAACTGCTGAAGGAGTACCGGCTGTCTGATCAAGCGGCCGAGACAGAGCGGGTCCAGCGCATCGGCGAGCGATTGGTCCAAGTATCGGACCGAAAGGATTACGAATATCATTTTTATGTGGTTGAGAAAGACGAGATCAATGCCTTTACGACTCCGGGCGGCAATATTTACCTGTTTACGGGGATCATGGATAAGCTGACGACGGATGATCAAGTTGCTTCGGTGATTGCGCATGAAATGGGGCATTGTGCGGCCCGCCATACGGTCAAGAAATATCAGGCGGCCTTGGGATACAATCTGTTGGGCGGCGTTGTTCTCGGGCAGGTTGGAGGAGAAGGGGCCAGGCAAATTGCCTCCATGAGCTCCCAGGCGGTCATGAATCTGGTATTTTCAGCCTACGGGCGCAAGGATGAGTATGAATCGGACCGTCTGGGCGTCAAATATTTGCGGCTTGCCGGATATGATCCGCAGGCGAGCGTCGAAGTCTTGGAAATGCTTCAGAGAGAATCGGATGATCCCGGAGGATTGGCCGTTTTGCGGAGCCATCCCTATCTTTCCGACAGGATCGAAGTCGTGAAAAAAGAGATCCAAACGGCGGAAGAAAGTCATTCCGGGATCTAAGAAATATTATGAGCCTCTGTTTTTAGCTGCGCAAAGGTGTTATCATGAAACGCATAGGCATTGCTGCCAGTAAGATCTCAAAAGGGAACACAATCCTCTACAACGCTTATGTTGTTTTGATTTCAGTCTTGTTTTCCTTGTTCATTTTTATCGTCGCCGGGGCAACTGTTGTTTTCGCTCTTGCGATCATCCGGTATGTCGGCAACGAGATCATCGGCGTGGAGTTTGAGACCAGCTGGCAGTCGATCCTGGCGGTATGCATGGCCTCTTTGACCGTTGTCGTCGTGCTGTTCAACGTCTTTGCGATCTTAAAGAATGTGAGGCTCCCGAGGATTCAGGATTAAGTATCCGGGGAGGCCTTTTCTCTGGCCCGATAACCAAAGGACGCTCCATGAATAAAGAGATTCTTGATTTTGAGGAATTTATGAACCGGGTGCAGGACGACAAAGAGCTTTTTCTTGAGCTGCTTGATATCTTTGTCACGGATTTCCATAAGAAAAGAGAAGAGCTGAAGAAAGCCATTGACGACAAGAATACTGCGGCCATCGAGCATGTCGCTCATTTCTTGAAAGGTTCCTGCGGAAATATTTCGGCCAAGGCATTGCGAAAAGTTTTTGTCGATCTTGAGGAAAAGGTCAAACGGGGGGGCCTGGACGACCTGCAGTCATCTTTGCGCGATATGGACCAAAAATTTGAAGATTTGGCCGTTTGCATCGGAGAAGCGCGCCGAGAATTTTCATAAAACTTATTACGCTGACCAAACGTGCTGTTATCTTATATCCATCATTGGATCGATCAATCCAGCCGCATCCGCATTTTTCTTGTTCTCCTGTTTTTGGGGCTTTTGGCGTATGCCAATGCGATCCATCATCCCTTTGTCCACGATGATGTGGTGTTCATCGAGAAAAATCCTTATATCGGCGATCTCGACCTCAAGGATATTTTTTTCCGGACGGTTACTCCCGACGAAAAGAACCAGTTAGTCAATAAATATTACCGCCCTCTTCTGGATCTGGTGAACCGGGTTTTGTACCGGATCATCGGGCTCAATCCCCACGGGTTCCATTTCTTCAACATCTTGCTGCATATTATCAACAGCTTCTTGGTCTATCTTCTTGTTCTGTCCATTTCCGGCCGCCGGAAGGGCTTTTCTCTCGTGATCGCTCTTTTATTCTTGCTCCATCCCGTCCAAAACGAGGCTGTTGCCTGCATTTCCGGGGTCTCTAATCTCGTTTTTGCATTTCTGTGCTTGGCAAGTTTTTATGCTTATCTGACGGCAATGCATGGGAAAAAAGATAGGAGGGATTTCCCCCTCTACGGGGTCTCGCTGGTTCTCTTTTTGGGCGCCCTTTTGGCCAAAGAGCAGGCGGTGGTTCTGCCGTTTCTTGTGATGGCCTATGAGATGTGTTTTTCGGTAAGGTCTCAACGGGAAACTGTAAAGAAAAACTGGCTTCCTGTCGCCGGGTTAGGAGCGGTTTTAGCGGGATATTTCTTTCTGAGAAAAATCCTTTTCGGGTTTTCGATAACGCGCATGTTTGATCGCGATGGGGAATTTTGGCTTCGCCTGCTGGCGATCCCCCGGAGCCTGTTGACCTATGGGCGATTGATTTTCTTTCCGTACGATATTCATTACTATCGCAGCCAGGATATCTTGCTGCCTTTTTTCTGGCCGTTGGCAGGGATGATCATTGTCTTGCTGGCGATGGGCTGGGCGCTGTATCTTGCGCCTAAGGCGCAAAGAAAGATGATGGTTTTTGGACTGGCTTGGTTTTTGATATCGCTGGTGCCTACGTCGAATATCGTTCCGCTGTTCAACGAGTATTCTCAGATCCTGACAGCGGAACACTTTCTTTATTTCCCCTTGATGGGCATGCTGTTGTTTGTGGCGGAGCCTGTTCATTATTGGATGACGCGGGCGGACTCTGGCCGGCGGATGCACATGGTCTTTGTCGGGCTGGCGTCCGTGATGATCCTTTGCATCGCCACGGTGGTTCGGTTAAACACGTATTGGCGAGGTGAGATCCCCTTATTTGAACGGACGCTGCACTATGAGAAAAATTTTGGCCGTGTCCGGATCTTGTTAGCCCAAGCCTATGCTTCTGCCGGGCGGCTGGAGGATGCGATCGCGGAAAACCGCCGGGCCCTTGCAATCATGCAGGACTACAATCTTAAGACCAGCAAAAAAGAAGTTAAGGAGTTTTATTTGCACTTTATCAAGGAGATCCGGTACCATTTAGGGACTTGTTTGGACGCTTTGGGAAACTGGGAAGGCGCCCTTGAGGAGTTCAAGGAGGTCCAGCGCTTGGACCCACAGAACAGGGTCATTTATTATACGCTGGGGCTGGGATATCTCAAGGCGGGAGATATCAACAGTGCTGTCGGGCATTTTGAAAAGGCGCTGGCATTAAATCCCAAGGATCTGATGATTATGAACAGCTTGGCGATCTGTTACCAGGAGACGGGCGAGAATGCCAAGGCGGAGAAACTTCTGCGAACGATCGCGGAAAAAGACAAAGCATCGGTTTCCGCCCAAGAGAACTTAAGAGCGTTTCTGCAAAAAACGTCTATCCGGAGTTCGGATACAGGCGTGACTTCGGGGGAATAACTATGTCGATCGAATTTCTTTTGATGAGCGCTGTTGTCCTCATCTTGATCCTTGTGGGCATCATTTTCTTTGTTCCAACGGACAAAAAGAATTTTGAAAGAAAGAAAAAGAAGCTTCAGGAACAAGAAGAGCAGCACCGAAAGGATCTGGAGGAGAAAGTCGCGCGGCTTGAGGCGCGCGTGAGATCTCTCTCGGAAGAAATTTTGGGATATGAGAAAAACATGAAGATCAAGGAAAAGGAACTGCTGGTCCAAAAAGTCAAAGTGAAGAAGTTTGAGGAGAAATTGTCGCAAGAAAGGGAATGGCATCGCAAGGAGCAGGATGCGATCGACAAAAAAGGGAAAGAATACCTTGATTTGAAAGAAGATCTGGCCCGGATTCAGGAGCATTTTTCCAAAGAGCATGCGATGACGATCCGGATGGGGCAGGAGCTGAAGGAATTAAAGCAGCAGAACAATTCCCTGAATGACCAGCGCCGGGAGGCGGAAGCCGAGAATATCCACCTGAGGACCAAGACGGACAATGATCGCAAAGAGATCCTGCGCTTGAAAGACGAAGTGGAGGAGTTGTCCCAAAAGAAAGAAGACACCGAGTGGATCGCGAAATCCGAGCATGAGGCGGTCCTGCGTGTGCTGAAAGAAAAAGAAAAAGAGCTGCAACGCATGGAGAGGGAGATGAAGCGGTTATGACAGAGCCTTTTCCCTTTGCGCGGCGCACCGATTGGCCCGCAACGCCCAATGCCCTGACGGGCGCCTTACAAAAGATCCGCGGAGAAAACGCTGCGATCCTGGATCTGACAGAATCAAATCCTACCCGCTGTGGTTTCTCTTATGCTGATGATAAAAGCCTGATGGAATCTTTGGCTGTTCAGGAGAATAAAGCCTATCGGCCGGAACCTCACGGGCATCTCAAAGCGCGCGAGGCGATTTCTGACGATTACAAAAGCAAAGGGATCGATGTTCCGCCTGAAAAGATCCTGCTTACGGCCAGCACCTCGGAGGCGTATTCTTATCTTTTCCGCCTTTTGGCGAACCCCAGCGACCAGATCCTTTTTCCGCATCCGAGCTATCCGTTATTCTCTTTTTTGGGAGATCTGAATGATTGTCTGATGGACACATACCCGCTGCGTTATGATGGCAGCTGGCGCATGGATCTTAAAAGGATCGGCGATCTCATGCGCGATGACACGAAAGCCGTCGTTCTTGTCAGCCCTAATAATCCGACGGGATCGTATGTCCGCGCCGAAGAATTGGAAGAGCTGAATTTCCTCTGCCGGCAGAATAACGCGGCCTTGATTTGCGATGAGGTCTTTGCGGATTTCACCCTTGAGGCGAAGCGATATTATCCGAGCCTTGCCGGTAACAAAGAAGTTCTGACATTTGTTTTGGGGGGGATTTCAAAAACGTTGGGGCTACCGCAGATGAAATTATCTTGGATCGTCATGAATGGACCGGAGGAATTGGTCCGGCGGGCGAATGCCAGGCTTGAGATCATCGCGGACACTTATCTTTCGGTCAATACGCCGGTCCAGAACGCTCTGCCTGGATGGCTTTCCCGCAAGAAAAAGATCCAGGCGGAGATCCTCCAGCGCATCCGAAAGAATTACGACTTCTTGGCCCAGGAAACAGGAAAGACCGCAGGATGTGAATTGCTGCTGACCGAGGGGGGATGGTATGCGGTGATGAAAATCCCTCCCCAATACAGCGAGGAGGAATGGGTCTTGAGCTTTCTTGAGAAAGACCATGTGTTGGTGCATCCGGGCTATTTCTTTGATTTTGATACGGAAGCGTTCATCGTCATCAGTCTTTTGCCCGAGGAAAATATCTTCCGGGATGGTCTCGCGCGTGTATTCCGCCGCATCGCCGGCGGCGAGCTTTGATAATGGAAGAAAGCCAAAGCTGTTGAATTTCTCGCATATTCCTGATATTGTACCTTATTAATATCCTTGAGTTGAGGCGATTGATCGGAGGTTCCATCATGAAAAAACGGCCCGATTGGGATGAATATTTCCTGAAATTAGCCATGTTGGCCTCGGAGCGCGCAACATGCCCGCGCATGCATTGCGGGTGCGTTCTGGTGAAGAACAAAGATGTCGTTGCGACGGGATATAATGGGTCTATTCCCGGGGATGTTCATTGCGATGATGCCGGATGCCTAGTCGTTGATAATCATTGCGTCCGGACCGTCCATGCCGAAATGAACGCGCTCATACAAGCGGCTAAGCGCGGTCATTCGATCGAGGGGGCGACGGCCTATGTGACCAATATGCCGTGCACGACGTGCGCCAAGGCCTTGATCACGGCCGGGATCAGGCGCGTAGTCATTTTTTCCGAATATCACGACACGCTCGCGACCGATTTTTTCGCTAAGGCTCAGGTTGTGATTGACAAAATCCCGATGCCCAAAACAGAGATTTCTTATCATCTGAAAGATTATTCTTCCGCCCGTTAAGGGGCGGGGAGGGAAGATGCAAAATTTAAAGGTCCTTCTGGCCGATGACGAGGCCGACATTTTGGGCATTATGGCCAAGAAGATTTTTGTCCAAGGCTATACGGTTATCACGGCCCGGGACGGCCAGGAGGCCTGGGAAAAAATCCAGACGGAATCGCCCGATATTATTATCCTGGATCTCAATATGCCCCGGATGAACGGTTTTGAGGTCTTGCAAAAACTGAGGAAAACTCCTCCCGAAGGCAAATGGCAGCCGGTCATCATTGTTTCCGCAAGGAATGAACTGGACGATGTCAAAAAGGGGCTTTCGCTCGAGGCCGAGCATTATCTTGTCAAGCCGTGCTCGATGGAAGACGTCATTAAAGCGATCCGGCTGATGGCCAGCCTTATTCCGCAGCATAAAACGCCGTCTGAAATGGAACATGACGGATAATACATTCATAAAATCAAAAGTGGGATCGCACTCATGAAAATCGGCATTATCGGGTTGCCTCAAGTGGGCAAGAAAACATTATTTGCTTTGCTCACCGGCGATAAAGTCAGCGAGAACTATGGGGACCAGGAAATCAAGGCCGGCGCAGCCAAGATCCGCGATACCCGTTTTGACCGGCTGGTCGAGATGTACCATCCCCGCAAAAGCGTTCCCGCCACGATTGACGTTGTTTTGCTCCCCAAATTCGATAAAGAAACCGTTTCCAGCGGGGAATTCTTAAAATCGCTCGAGAAATGCGATGCCCTGTGCCATATTGTCCGCGCCTTCAGCGATGCTTCCGTGTTCCACGTCGACGGAAGCGTGAACCCTCTGCGCGATGTTGAGAATGTCTACACGGAGCTGATCTTGGCCGATTTAATTCTTGCCGAAAAAAGGCTGACGCGGCTGGCTTCGGACTTAAAAAAAGGGGGAGGCAGTCCGGGGCAACAGAAGGAAAAAGAGATCCTCGAGAGGATGAAGAAGCTGCTGGATGAGAACTTGCCGCTCATCAACGTCTCTTTGAGCCCTGACGACAATAAGCTGATGTCGACCTATCAATTCCTCACGCGCAAGCCGATGATCATTGTTTTGAACGTTGATGACGATAAGATCACAGAGCAGAGCCTTGTCCAGCAGATCGAACAAAAATACAAAGACTACGGCGTTAAGGTTATGCAAACTTCAGCCAAAATCGAGTCCGAGCTTTCTTCTCTCAATGCCGAGGAGAGGGAAGTGTTCTTGAGAGATCTGCATATCCAGGAGCCGGCGCTCAACCGGTTAAGCGCGCTGTGCTTTGATGTTTTGGGGCTGATCTCGTTCTTTACCGTCGGAGAAGATGAAGTTCGCGCGTGGACGACCCGCAAAGGGTCTCTCGCTCCCGAAGCGGCCGGGGCCATTCACTCGGATTTGCAACGCGGTTTTATTCGCGCGGAGATCATGAAGACGGGCGAACTGTTCCGGGCCGGCAGCGAGATCAAGCTTAAGGAAGCAGGCAAGCTGATGCTTAAGGGTAAAGATTATACGGTCGAAGACGGTGATATCATGCATGTCCGGTTCAACGTTTGATCTGCGATATGAAAATTCTTTTTCAACTGATTCTTATTGTCGTTCTGTTCCTGATCTATGTGCGCTATCTGGAGAACAAAAGCGTTTTTTATCCCGAGCGCTCCGTCCGTTCGACGCCGAAGGATCTCGGCCTTGCCTTTGAAGATGTTTTTATCCGAACGGACGACCGCGTCCGGATCAACGGCTGGTTGATCAAAAACCCGTCGGCAGAAAGCACAGTGCTCTTCTTTCACGGCAATGCCGGCAATATCGGTGACCGCTTAGGCAAGATCGATCTTTTCTACCGGTTAGGGTTGAACATTTTGATCATTGATTACCGGGGATATGGAAAAAGCCAAGGATATCCGACCGAGCGGGGGATCTATCAAGACGCGCTGGCAGCGTATGATTATCTTCGCCAACGGGACGATATGAAAGATCAGAAGATCATCGCTTACGGAGCGTCTTTGGGAGGAGCGGTGGCGGTCGATCTTGCCAGCAAAAGAGCGCTGAACGGCCTGATCGTGGATTCGACCTTCAGCTGCGCCGCGGATATGGCCAAACGCATCTATCCTTTTGTTCCGTCGTTTTTGGTAAGAACGCGCCTGGATTCGGCCGCAAAAATCAGAAGTATCGGCGTCCCGAAATTGTTTATTCACAGCATGGATGACACGACGGTCCCGATTGCTTTGGGCCGGAAACTTTACGATGCGGCACCCGGGCCAAAAGCGTTTATCGAGATCCGAGGGGACCACAATGAGGGCTATATTTTCGACGAGGAAAAAGTCAAGGAAGGGATAAAAGAATTCGTACGAAAGCTCGGTTTGGGCACATGAAGAAATTTCTTTCTGCGCGGAAAACAAAAATTATTCTGCCAAACGGCAAACCGGTCATACTCAAAGGGGTGAATTTGGGGGGATGGCTGATGATGGAAGCCTACATTCTTTATGCCCAGAATTTTCCTGAATGTAAGTTTAAAAAAGGATTTTCGTCGGCGCTTGGGCAAAAAGCCCTTGCCTCTTTTGAGCGGAAATACCGCGAAAACTTTATCCGCGAGGATGATATTAAGAATATTGCGCGGTTGGGATTTAATTGCATCCGCGTTCCTTTTCATTATCGCCTGGTCGAGAAGTCGCCATACCGTTATGATCTTCACGGCGTCCGATTCCTTGACCAAATCGTGAAATGGGCCGGAAAATATAACATATGGGCGATCCTTGATCTGCACGCGGCTCCGGGGGCCCAGAATCACGATTGGCATAGCGACAGCAGAGGGAAAGCCGAGCTGTGGACGAATCCGGCCCATCAAAAAAGAACGTTCGCGCTTTGGGAATTTCTGGCAGACCGGTATAAAAACGAGGAATATGTTGCGGGCTATGACCTTCTCAATGAATCTGTGCTTGAGGATGCAAGGGTTTTGAATCGGTTCTATAAAGATCTCATTGCGAGGATCCGCAGCGTCGATCGCGGCCACATTCTTTTTGTCGAAGGGAACGCATGGGCTACGGATTTGGACTGCCTCGAGGAGTATGACGATGGTAATTATGCCTTGAGCATCCACAATTATGAGCCGCTTCAATTCACATTCAATTTCACCTGCCATCAAACGTATCCCTTAAAGCCGCCGCATGGTCGCTGGAACAAGAGCGTGATCTGCAGGAATTTATCGCGGTACAAGAAAATATCGCAACAGCGCGGCGTGCCGATCTTGGCCGGGGAATTCGGCGTCAATGCGCGCCGTGGCCATTTTGGAGAGGATCGTTGGCTGGCAGACATGATCGCGAATTTTAATGAGCTGGGTTTTCATTGGACCTATTGGACCTATAAGGCTGTCAAGAGCCATGTTTTTCCTGATGGTATTTACAGCTATGTGGACAATCCGCCTTGGGTGAACCGCGCCGGCCCGCTTACGGGATGGGATACCTACAAAACGCATTGGGTTAAGCGGCAGAAGGAAATGATACGCTCATGGCGCACCGAACAGTTCCTCGCGAATCATGAGATCATGAAGGCCTTGAGAAATGGCTTGCGATAAAATCACAAGCGCGGCGAATCCGCGCGTAAAACATGTGGCGCAGCTGCGCGACCGCCGCCAGCGGAATGAGGAAGGGCTGACGATCGTCGAGGGAATGAGAGAAATTGCTCGAGCTCAGGAGGGGAGGGTTGTTTTCAAAGAAGCTTATGTTTGCCGCGAGTTATGGGGGGATTCAAAATCCGCGGGTTCCCTAATTGGGAAATTAAGCGAGCAAAACATTCCGGTTTATGAAACGACCAAGACGGTGTTTGAGAAAATATCTTACGGAGACCGGCAACAAGGCGTCCTGGCGGTCTGCAAACCGAGAACATGGTCTTTCGAAGATTTGGCATCTGAGAAATGCGACTTGTTCACGGTTATCGAGGGCGTTGAAAAGCCCGGGAATCTTGGGGCGATCCTCCGGACATGTGATGGCGCGGGTGTGAACGGCATGATCGTTTGCGATGAAAAGACGGATATGTACAATCCGAATGTCATCCGGGCCAGCTTGGGAACGGTTTTTTCCG
>JAKQAH010000070.1 GCA_029568545.1 Candidatus Omnitrophota bacterium | reverse complement strand
CGATGGCTATAATGTATTATAACCCCCCAGGCCGGGGCCGCAAACCCCGGCCAGTCAAGCATTATTCAATTTTCAAAGAACGAAAGGAGAAATCTATGAGAAATCGCCTTGTTAGCAAAGCGCGGTCTGCAAGGTATGAGTCAAGGGTTTTCGGCATTAGGGAAGCCTCTTAATTTCGATATTCGGGAAGGCGTCGGTCATGCGCTGGAGGATGACGGCGCAGTATTTCGGGTCTTTCTCAATCATCATGTTTCTGCGTTTCAAATTTTGACACGCTACCATTGAAGTCCCCGATCCTCCAAAGAAATCAGCCACTATCGCGCCGACAGGGGAGGATGCGAGTATGGGCTGTTGAATAACTTCAAGTGGTTTGACTGTTGAATGCTCAAAACCTCCCGCTTCTGGTTTTGCCTTATTAGAAATCCAAACATCCCGCGCGAAATCCGCGAAGATGAAATCACGAATCTTCCCGCCGATTGAACCGTAAAAAATTGGATCATAATTATAAAAATAGTCGCTCCCGCCTGCACCGTGCCCGTCTGGGCGATACCAAATCAAAAGACGTGGACTTAATAGGGTTTTTCTAATAACATCGGCAAACATAAAGAGCGTCTTGCATCCTGAGAAAATATAAAATGGCGTCTCTTTATTTGCGGCGATTCCACGAGCTTGCGCCATCCATGCGCTGTGAAACTTTATAAAATCACCTTCCTTCAAATCCTCTCCCTCATAATCCTTCCCAATTCCGTATGGAGGATCATGCAATTCGAGACCCGCCTTCTCCCCGCCCATCACTTTTTGAACATCCGCCGCAAGGGTTGAATCACCGCACAAAAGGCGGTGTGAACCGATCTGCCACAGGTCGCCAGCCTTCACCTTCCAGACCTTGTTAAGCTCCTCCGCACGGTCAATCTGTGGTTCAGCGTCGGCAGGCTCGGTCTTCTCTTCCACAAGCCAATCCTCCGGCAAATCTACCCCCCATTCTACCAAAGGCAGGTCGCTCCACTCATTTGCCAGCAGATCGAAGTCAAATTCCCCGTTGCTGATATTGTCGCGGATGATGATTTCGCGTTCTTTGGCCTCGTCAAGCCCTTCAATCAGGAACGTCGGCACTTCCTTCAGCTTCAGGGATTTAGCCGCCTCATATCGCTGATTCCCGGCGATAATGACAAGTTCGCCGGTCCGGTCAGACAGGATCAGTGGCCGCGCCTCAAAATACTTCGGGTTGTCGCGTATCGAGTCGCACAAGGTCTTGAACTGTTTATCCCGAATAATGCGCGGATTGTTCGGGAGCTTCTTCAATTCATTCAGCTTGCGGTATTGCATCTATTCAACCCCCATGTCCGGCATACGCGGCCCCTCGCTCCCTATTTGCGCCTGCATTTCCTCAAGAGTCAAATCGCTGGCAATTACCTCTTTTTTCTGTAGCTGATCAAAAAGCACCTGCATTGATATTGCCCC
>JAKQAH010000081.1 GCA_029568545.1 Candidatus Omnitrophota bacterium | reverse complement strand
AGAAAGCCGCGAAAGTTAAAAATACGTTAAGGACGATCAAAGATCCCAAGGCGCGGGCGGTCGCATTGAGGAAAGTTTTGGGGGATCAAGGTTTGGATGATTTTGTGAAAAGCGCTGAGGATGAAATGGAGCGCATGGCATTGCGTAACCGGCAGCGGACAGCGTGGATGCTGGATGATGATCTCGGACGGCCGGTCAAAGGCGGGCGTTTTAATACTGTCATGAAAGGAATGGCTATTCTCGGGGATGCGTATACAGTGACTGATGCGTATCTTCGCTCGCGTGAAGGTGATGGTGTCAATCAGATGTCCAAAGCGTTGGTGGCTGTTCTAGCGGCCGACCTTGCTGGAGGGGCTGTCGGCAGCGCTGTGGGAACGAGTGTCGGCGCTGGTGTCGCTTCGGTGGCAGGTCAAGCGGCTGGGGGCATTGCCGGGGGCGCGGCGGGACTCGCGTCCGGAGCGATTGCTGCGGCAGTCGCGGTCTATGTGGTCGACGGGACATGGGAATGGACCGAAGAAGGTGTTCAGAATATGCTCAAAGGATATAAAGGGGATGACGCAGTCAAGAAGATGTTTTTGAATGACAATGACAGGATCAAGAAATTTGTTCTGATGAGTCCCGATGAGATCAAGGCGTTCATTGATAAGGAATGGGAAGATTATTATCAGTATTCCGGCGCGTATATTGGGAAAGGGACCAACGACCATTCTGAAATTAAAAAATACATGCTGCAGAAAGCGGTCGAACATCAGTTTTTATTAAAGCAAGGAAAGCTTGAAGGCGAGATCCGCGGCAATATTTTAAGACAGGAATTGGAAGATCTTGTGCGGAAAATGGATGAGGGAACATTAACGCCGGATGAGCTCGAAAAGATCCGCGCGCGGTTCGGAAAGAACACCGCTCAAATGATCGAGGATAAACTGCAGAATGACCCGCGTTACGCGCATTATAAAAAGACATTGGAAAAGATCAAAGACCAGGGAGGCAATCCCGGCATCTGGGACAGGCTGAAAAGCAATTTTGATTTCCGTTCAGAGC
>JAKQAH010000065.1 GCA_029568545.1 Candidatus Omnitrophota bacterium | reverse complement strand
CTTATCCTTCATCTCGCCGATCTCGTGATCGGCTATTTTTTTGAAATGGAACTCTTCCGAAAGGCGGTTGCCGATTTTCAGGACGTAGTGGAAAGTGTCGGCGATGGTCCCGTCGAAGTCGAAAATAAGAACAGATTTCTTTTCCATAGAGGCGATGGGCTTTCGTTTTCGCGCTTGAAGCGTCCGATAAAATCGATAAAAGTATATCACTGAAACAAGAATATGTTCAAGATAACTTTTGTTTCTCTGCGAACAGGTTTTTAGCCCGTCTGACGGATTGATATAATTTAGTTGACAATTCGGGAAAAATTAGGCATACTCATCCTTGAAGTAAATAAGGAGTAGAAGGTTTTATGCATCATGCGAGTAAGAAGTACGCAACCACGATTTTCTTTCTGCTGTTATTTACTAAATCTCGAGGAAAGGAGGAGGTAAGTAATGGCAAAAGGAAAAGTCAAGTGGTTCAGTAACCAAAAAGGTTACGGATTTATTACACCTGAGAACGGTCCTGATGTTTTCGTGCATCACAGCACGATCCAAGGGGAAGGATACAAAACCTTGGAAGAAGGCCAGGAAGTCGAGTTTGATGTGACGACCGGCCCGAAGGGCCAGCAGGCAACAAACGTAGTAAAGCTGTAATTGAGCTGAACAATCAAAAGCCCGGCATTTTTATGCCGGGCTTTTTTTATGCCATTTGTTTAAGTCGCGAAGCCGCTTTAGGCGACGCAACTTAACGCAAAGATAGCCCTGGGGATTCGGGATTCCGTAAGTGTTCTAAAAATTAGGATACAATATAAAAAAGTCTGATATAATCAGCGCAAGGTTTTTGGGCGGCATATTATTGTAGAAAAAGAGGAACGAATGAAATTATTGAACACATTGGTTGTTCTGGATCTGGAGACGACCGGCACATGGGTCGACCGCGACAAGATCATCGAGATCGCCATGATCAAGCGGACGCCGGATGGCCAGCAGGAAACATACGACAAGAGGGTCAATCCCGGGATGCCGATCCCGGTAATGGTTAGCGATCTGACGGGCATCACCGATGAGATCGTCAAGAACGCGCCTTTTTTCAAGGATATTGCCGCAGAAGTGGTGGCGTTCTTAGAAGGCTGCGACCTCGCGGGGTTCAATGCCGCGCGCTTCGATCTTCCCCTGCTGCAGAGAGAGATCGATGAAGCGGGATTGAAATTCGATCCGGTCGGCGTTAAGATTTATGACGCCCAAAAGGTTTTTCATTTGAACGAAAAGCGCGATCTGACGGCGGCATACAGCTTTTATTGCCATAAGGACCTTGACGGCGCGCATTCGGCTTTGGCGGATACACAGGCGACTTTGGAGATTCTTGAAGCGCAAGTAGAGAAATACGGGGAAGGCGAGCAGGTTTTAAACGCGCTCGATAAATTCGATTATCAGCAAACTGCCGAATTTCTTGACGATGAGCGGAAATTCCGTTGGTGGAACGGCAAAGCGTACATGATGTTCGGAAAATACGCCAAGAGATACAGTCTGCAGGAGATTGCCCGGATGGACCCCGCGTATCTGCAATGGATCCTTTCGGCTAAGTTCAGCGAAGAGGTAAAAACGCTTGTATCCAATGCCCTGCAAGGGCGGTTCCCGGTATTTGAGTTTAAGGATAAGAATGGGTTGCAAGGCCAAGGCTGACGTGCATCCGAAATATAAAAAGATGGTTAAGAAAATGCAGGAAGCTGAGAAAAGATTCCCGGCCGAGGCGCAGCAGCCGTGGTTTCTCTATATTCTTCGATGCCGGAATAATACGTTCTATACCGGCGTGACCAAGGACCTTGAGCGGCGCCTGAAGATGCATAATGACGGAAAGGCTTCCCGTTATACGCGGGCCCGGCGGCCGGTCAAGATGATCTATCAAGAACTTTGCGGCACCCGCGTCCAGGCATTGGTCCGCGAGTGCCAGGTCAAGGAACTATCGCGCAAGGAAAAAGAGAAGCTGATTTTGGGGGGGCGGAAAGTTTCAAGAACGAAAGGAAAATAACATGGCCAGCATATTTACCCGCATCATCAACGGAGAGATCCCCTGTCATAAGATTTGTGAAGATCAGGATTATTTGGCGATCCTTGAAATCAAACCCATCAATCCCGGGCATACGATCGTGGTCTTAAAGAAGGAGATCGATTATTTTTTCAATGTGGATGATCGGGCCTTGGGAGGGATGATGGTTTTTTCCAAGAAAGTGGCCCATGCCATCCAGAAGGAATTTGATTGCAAACGGATCGGCGTCATGGTGGCCGGTCTGGAAGTCCCGCACGCGCATTTGCACCTGGTGCCTATCGTTAAAGTTACGGATCTGAACTTTGATCATGCTCAGATGGCTGACAATAGCGAATTGGCTAAAGTGGCAGAAAGGATCCGTCGGCATCTTTGATCTCGGCAAGATAAAACGCGCGCGTTCCTGCGGCGCCAACGAGAAGCGAGGATTCCCGCGCCATTGAAATCGATTCTACGGCTAACATACGATTCGGAGGTCATGATATGCATCCCTTAACATCATCCAAACCGAAAAACTGGTCCGAAGAGCAGCAAAATGTCTGGCGGTGCCTCGAGGATCATTGGGATCATTTGATCGCCGGGCGCGTGGACGAATTCATAAAATATATTCACGCAGATTTCATCGGATTCGGCCATGAAAGCCCGATCAATATTGACCGCGCCTGGCTGGAGAAATGGGTCGGATTCTGGACGCGGTCGACCAAGATCGTTATTTGCGAGCTGCGCCCCATTGATGTTCGCATTCATGGCGATATTGCCATCGTGCAATATTTTATTTTCACGATCGAAAAAAGTACGGAGGGCGGCAAGAGAGTGATCCGCCGCTATACGATGACATGGAAAAATCAAGGCGATCGCTGGGTGGTTATCGCGAGCCATAATAACCTTGCGGACGAATCGGTTCGCGGGGGCTAGCTGGTTTTTTCATGGGTGTTTCTGCAGTGAGAATTTTTCCTACCGGTTTTTTCTTCAACTGGCAAAAAAGAATGTTTTTGTATTGTTTTGCCCGGAATTTGGTCTATATTAATAATATAGAATGCTTGATGTATATTCATTGATATGAACAGGATACGTATGTTCCGACGCAATTCAGCAATATTAATCAGCCTGATAGTTTTTGCCCTTCTTATGCTTGCCCAGGCAGTGTATGCATCACAAGAGGTCAGCGATGAAGCCCGTCAGGTTTTGATGGACGAAGAAATGGACTGCATTGCAAAGAATTTTCATGACGGTGCAGTATCCTGGCAGGAAACATGCGCCTCCCAATATTCTTCGCGTTCTTCAAGCCGATATGATGTTGCGCGGTCTGATGAAATAAAAACGGGCCGGGATCATGCGGCATCTTCCCAATATGCTCCAGCCAACGATCATAATGCAAATATCGCCACTGACTACAAGTACAGTGATTACGCCTATACGGATAAGAGTTTTAATGATTCGCTCGATTTAAAATATTCAAACAAGGAAGATGCGGATTCAGGGCGCTTTTTTTCGGCTGATATCCGTCTTTTGGGAGGTTATCGTAAAGATGATTTTGACTGGAATATCGCTAACGATATTACGGGCGTCAGCACCCCGAATATTCTCTCTGAATTGACCTGGAGCGACCTTAAGATGACCCAGATCAAAGCGGAAGGCGATATGATCTGGTGGGATCGTTTCGTTATTGACGGGATGATCTCGAGTGCGGATATTTATGAAGGGGATAATCAGGATTCCGATTACGACGGCGATGACCGAACGCTGGAATGGTCCCGTTCTAATAATAAATCTAGAGATGGACAGGCCTTTGACTGGTCTTCGGCTCTTGGGTATCGTGTTCCTGTCGGGCCTGATAATGATTTCCTTGCGGCTGAAGATGTAATCTTGACCGCTTTAGCCGGTTATTCCCGTCACGAATTGGATCTTATCATAACTGACGGTTTTCAGTCGATTCCGGCAACGGGGCCTTTTTCTTCATTGCACAGCAGTTATTGGGCCGAGTGGGATGGGCCTTGGGCGGGTTTTAAGCTGGAAGGCAAAAAGAACCGGATTTTCGGGGCTTTTCGGTTCGAATATCATTGGGCTGATTACTATGGATCGGCCAATTGGAATCTTCGGTCAGACTTTCAGCATCCCAAGAGTTTTGAGCATACGGCCGATGGCTATGGCTTAGTTTTTCGTTTGGCGGCTGGTTATCATGTGACAGATCGTTGGACCTTGGACTTTTGTTCGGATATCCAGGACTGGGAGACGAATGCCGGTATCGACAGAACATTTTTTTCGAATGGATTGACTATGGAAACCCGCCTCAACGAGGTGAACTGGCAATCCAAAGCCTTTATGTTCGGAAGCACATATAAATTTTAGGCTTTCTGTTAGCGCTTTCTTCGGAATTCCTCTGTAAATTCTTATTTTTAAGCTCCTTGCAAGTTTGACAAACCTATTATTTCATTGTATCCTTGTTATAGATAATTTAACTTAACTTGCTGGAAATAAGTTAATTAGGAACTTATTGGCAGCGGTTTCAACGTAAATGAAAGAGCGGTGGGGGAAATCGTTCTTCGTTTTTTGTTGGGTAGATGTGCGGGAATTTTGGTATTTTTGTGTTCTTTAAAGAAAGAGACCCTGATTTATGAAATACAAGCAATCATTAAAAGTATTAGTGGTCGAAGATAATTTGATTGACCGCAGGATACTGGAATCGATGTTGCTTGAGTCCTCAGATTCAACCTCCCTTTTGAAAAGTTCAGATTCTTTAGCCGGGGCATTGCAGCTCATGTCCCAATATGAGTTTGATATTGTCATTCTGGACCTCAACCTCCCCGATAGCCATGGCGAAGAAACGCTCTTAAAGCTGAACAAACAGTATCCTTCCGTATCTGTCGTTATCAACACGGGCGCCTATGAAGATGAAGTTGGCTTGGAAACCCTTAGTTTCGGTGCTCAAGATTTTCTCGTCAAGGGAAAGTATAACGCTTATATCCTCAATAAAGCCCTTCATTATGCTGTGGAGCGCAAACGCGTTGAAGCCGAGCTTGTCAATGCCTACCGGAGGCTTAAGGATGCCCAAGCCCAACTGGTTCAATCCGAGAAAATGAAAGTTGTCGGTGGTCTGGCCAGCGGGGTGGCTCATGAAGTGAAAAACCCCTTGGCGACGCTTCTTTATGGGGTTACGTATCTTTCGCAAAAGCTCAGCGAGCGCGACGCCAATGTCGATTCTGTGATGGAAAACATGAAACAGGCTATTGAAAAGGCCAATGATATCGTGACGGATCTGCTGAATTTTGCAAGTTTAGCGAGCGTTGAGAAAAAGAAAGAAAATCTCGATGAGGTCATTAAAGGGGCCCTGAGCCTGGTCCGCCATGAATTTTCCCGCCATCATATTTCTGTTGTCAAAAAGATCGAAAAATCGCTTCCGCCGGTCATGGTGGACAAAAACAGGATCGAGCAGGTCTTGATCAATCTGATCCTCAATGCCGTGCATGCGATGCCGGACGGGGGAGATGTGACCATCCGGGCCTATAACCGGACGCTTTCAGAGGATCTGGAAGATATGCCTCAGTTGCGCCGGGACGAATTCAAGCCCGGCCAGGAGATCGTCATTCTTACGGTGGAGGATGGCGGGTGTGGAATCCCCGAGGATAAGATCGACCGGATTTTCGATCCTTTTTTTACGACGCGCCGGGGGGAAGGCGGGGTCGGGCTGGGATTATCCGTGTCAAAGAATATCATGGATATCCACGAAGGATGTATTTTTGTCGAGAACAAACGGGACGGTGGGGTACGCGCAACATTGATCTTCAAAGTGAGCACTGAGAAGGGAGGTGTTCCGAATGGTCAAGAGGAAAATCTTAATCGTCGATGATGAGGAAAACTTCTGCGACATATTGAGATTAAATCTTGAATCCACAGGCAAGTATGAGGTTTGCGTCGAGAACGATGCGAACAACGCATTATTTGCCGTCTTGCATCACCGTCCGGACCTGGTTTTGCTGGATGTCATTATGGCCGGCAAAGAAGGCCCAGATATTGCCATCGAGATCAAGCGGGATCCCCGTTTGAAAGAAACACCCATCGTTTTCTTGACGGCAACCGTCACGCAGCAAGAAGTTGAAGCTGAGGGCGGGAGGATCGGCGGGCAAGCGTTCGTCGCCAAACCAAGCAGTTTAGATGTTCTGTTGGATTCCATTGAACGGAATCTGGTCGCCGCGTAACAAGCGGGCGGAAAATGTTTTTTTCCATCTGATCAGTCCTGCCGATAGTGTCTTGGTCTATCGGCCCGTGAACGGTCGCAAGGTTCCTGTGGCATAAAGTTGCGCGGGAGGCTTCCCGTTGATCTCTAGCTTTTCTATTGCCGCTGTTTGCTATTCTGCCGTCTCTTGCGTCATTTTAGCGAAGGTGATATACTCTACTTTTAGTATTCCATTGTTAGGCATTCTCTCAAGCCCGGGTTCTAACCCAAGATCATTCAATGCGCATCCTAAAATCCGCCGCTAACGCGCTTCTTGTTTTATGCGTTTCATTTTCTACCGCAACGGTTGCTCTTGCCGAGAATAACGCAGGGTTTATTTTCTCCCGTGAAGAAGAAAAATATGATATAGGCGAACGCCCTGATATTGCCCATGCTATCAGGGCATTTTGTGAGTTTTTGTCATTAGATTCATGCGGCAAAACGCTCAAAAGGGATCTAGCTTCGATCAAGGCATATCCGGGGCTGACGTCTGGGCAGCGGGCGGAGATCTTTCTTTTGGAAGATTTGATGGCGTATACCGAAAGTCTGCGGCGCCGCATTGATTATTTGGAATCAAAAAAGAATATGCTCAAAAGCCAATTGATCGCAAGCGGTTATGATGGCGATATGCTTTCCGATGATCTTTGGGCCGCGGACAACGGTCTCTTCTTATCAAACGAGGTATTTTTATCTCAGCAAACGATATCCTACGGCGGGTACAATCCTCTTGCCCGGATCAATAGTTCCTTGCAGGACGAGAAAAAAGTTTTATGTGCCCGCATAAAAACCATTCAGGGCCAATACGATTGGCTCAAAACAGCCAAGAGAACCGGCCGTTATGATCCGGTTCCGGCCCTTGCTCAATCCGGCAGTCGGCCGGATATCCCGCTTCCCGAAAGTTTTATCAAGGTTCGGCCTCCCGCGGATCTCCGCGCAGATGCGCCGCAGAAGAAAGATATGCAGGTTTATTCGGGGTCCTCTTCTAAGGAAAGCGCTGACGGAACAATAGCGCTTCAAGCGATCGATTTTGGAGAAAAACTTCCGGAAGAACAGAACGTGAGAGGATTCAAGAAAGAATTGATCGCGCTGTATGCCCAGCTTGATGAGCTTGAACAGCGCATGGAAAAAGAAAATAGCAAAATCGACCAACTGGCGGACCAGGTGATCGATCTATCCCTTAAACTGTCGGAAACAGAAATAGCGCTGACAGAAAAAACTCAAGCAATAGATTCCTTGAAAAGCAACCTAACGGATGTGGAGCAGCGTTTTATGCTGGGGCAAAAAATTATCCAGGAAAAAGACAGGGAGATGCAATCCCTGCAGCGCGATCTTCAGATGGCTCATTTAGACGCGGAAACACAAAAAGAAAAACTCAAAGGTGTTATTGCCGAACAAAACAAGCACTTAGCCGAGCTGGAAGGATTTCTCAAGATCTATCAGGACAATCTGCTTCAGTCGCGTGAAGAGATGCGGGAAAAGGTCGCTTCCCTGGACCAAACCAAGAACGAGTTGGCTTCTTTGCGGCAACAAGCTGAAGGAAAAGTCGATACGCTGTCCACCAGTCCCAACAGGGCAGATCTTAACGGCGTTCTCTGGCCCGAGCCGGAGGGAGATATCATAACGCTGGAAGGGCAATTGCGATCCATAAAAAACGATCTTCAGGAAAAAAACCAAGAGCTGATAAGAACTCAGGAAAACTTGCGCGATTTGGAAGGGAAATTGACGGTTATGAAAAACGGGCTCATGGACGTCAAGACCGGCGGCCCCGGAGAGAATGAATCATAGGGATAACGAGTAAGCAAGCCCGATGCAGGGCTTGTTATATTAGCTTTTTTTCTTAAAGAGGCCGCTTCATTCTGCTACAATAAAACTGCCTTTCGTTCCGGTCATCAACCAGAAATCTATTCTCAACGGAAAGAATAATATGAAACTTGCCAGGAATATCTATCTTTCGTTCTTTATGATTCTCGTTTTATCTGGGGTCGCTCGGGCCCAATCCGTTGATTTGGCTCTCAGCAAACCCAATGCTTCCCTGACGGAGACTGTCGTGAAGGTTTTTGTGACGGCCAACCGGATGGATTATTACAGGCCTTGGCAATCGGAAGGCATCGTGGCCGGCACGGGCTCAGGAGTGATCATCGAGGGCAACCGCATTCTCACCAATGCCCATGTTATTTCCGATCACACCTTTATCCAAGTCAAAAAAGACGCTGATCCGAAGAATTACACCGCGAAAGTTGTCGCTATCGGCCATGATTGCGATCTGGCCCTCCTTGAGGTCGATGATCCGAAATTCTTTGAGGGGATCGCGCCGTTAGAATTCGGCGAGCTTCCCAGGCAGCAGGATAGTGTTGTGGTCGTGGGATATCCTGAAGGCGGAGGAAAGATTTCCATTACGGAAGGGGTTGTATCCCGCATTGAGGTTACGTCCTATGCGCAGAGCGCTCGGCAGCTGCTCACTGTTCAGATCGATGCGGCCATCAATCCCGGCAATAGCGGCGGGCCGGTGATTCAGAACGGCAAACTGGTCGGGATTGCGATGCAGATTTTTGAAATGGGGCAGAACATTGGATATATGATCCCCGTTCCTGTTATCGAGCATTTTTTCAACGATCTAAAAGACGGGCGCTATGACGGCTTTCCGATCTTGGGGATCGATTTTAACAGCACGGAAAATGCTGCGCTCAGGGAATTCTACGGCATTGCTGGGGAAGAAGGCGGGGTCCTTGTGACCGCAGTTTTGCCGTTTTCGCCGGCTTTTGACATTGTTAAAGAGGGAGATATCGTTTTTGCGATCAATGGCGTTCCGATCGGGGAAGACGGAACATTTGCGTTCCGCGGCTCCGAACGGTTGTCTTTGGTCCATTTGATCACGAAAGAATACGTCGGGAATAATATTGTTTTGAAAATCATGAGGGAGAAGGAAATGATGGAGCTGAAAGTCCCTCTGGCTCCTTTTGTCATGCTGGTCCCTCATCCGAAGTATTACGAGAAGCCGCCCTACTATATTTTCGGCGGGATGGTTTTCACTGTTTTGAGTACGGATCTCGTGTATTCCTGGGGAAGGCAATGGTGGGAGAAGGTCCCGCCTGACCTGGTCTATTACGTTGTCGGATCCGGAAGAATGAACGTTGACCGGAAAAGGGAGATCGTTGTTTTGCTGAATGTTTTGCCGGATGACATTAACGTTGGGTATCATGGGATCGGAAACGAAATCATCAGAAAAGTCAACGGACGGGAGATCGATTCATTCAGGGATTTTGTTTTAGAGATCAATAAAATAAAAAAAGATCAAAAGTACATTATTTTCGAGACTCAGAACAAAATGCCGATCATTCTTGACAATCGCGACATCGACAAGGTCAATGAGGAGATTTTGAAGCGCAATAATATCCCTTATCAGTTTTCCAGGGAGATTGCCGGATGGCTTGACGGGGATTCTCTATAGTATCTGGAGGGAAAAGGAACTTTTGAGGATTTTTCGTGTTCCATAGAAGGAAGGGGTTTGTTCGCTGTGTTTTATGTGTGTTATACTTATAGGGGATTGCAGCAGATCATTGGGAAATATAGGGTTGCGAGAAAAGAGAAAGAGAATGAAGAATATTTTTTATAAGAGCGGATTTGCCGCTATCTTGGTTTTTATTGTTTTAATGATGCCGGAGTTTTCTTACGGATCTCCCGGCATGGAAGAGATCAAGTATTTATTTGAGAAGGAAAAAGGGGTGCAGTGGGAAGCGGCGAGCTCGGAAGAGAAAAAAGCCTTTATACGCGACGTTCAAGGGAGAAAAGAATTCCAGGAAACGGTTGAATACGAAGGAGAAACGCAAAAGAATGACGAGCCTCCGAAAACGCTAGGGAGTTCCATTCTTTCCGGCGAAAAAAAAGAGAAGGCTCCGTTTCATATCCGCACCGCTTTTGAGCAGCAACGCGGCATTGATTGGGAGGATGCTCCTGAGCAAGAGCAAGAGAGCTTTTGGGAAAAATTCGTTAAGCGGGAAGAAAATGAAAAGGCGGCGGAAGAAAAGAGATTAAAGGAAGAGAAGCGGAGAGAACTGGAGATAAGGCGCCAAAGGGAAAGGGAAGAAAAAGCTATTGCGAAAAAGAAGGCGCAGGAGCAAAAAGAAAAAGAAAAAAGATTGAAGGCGGAAGAGAAAAAACGCCGGGAAGAGAAAAAGAAATTAGAAAAAGCAAAAAAAGAACTGGAAAAGATGCAGAAAGAAGCGGAGCGAAAACACAAATAAAAAACATAGATGCTTTTAAAAGCCCTTCCTTTTGACGGCCGGGAACACGGCCGCCGTTAAGTCTCAATTTTACGCGTTGCCCTTCCTAACAAGCCGAAAACAACTTGCCTTTTTGGATTCTCCAATTATAATTTTAAACATGATGCGGGCCTGTTTTCATGTTGACTCAGTCATATGCGATATGGATGGGGTCGTGACCAACACGATGCCGGACCATTATCATGCCTGGAAAGTGATCTTTAAAGAAGAAGGCCTGAGCGTGACCTATGAGGATATCTACAAGAGGGAAGGTCAGCCGGGCCTTTCGTCTGTCAAAGAGATTTTTCGGGATTATCGGAGAGATTTTGACCATCAGGCGGCCGTGAACATTTTGAAGCGGAAAGAAGAGCTTTTCAAGACGATCGTCAGGGCGCGTTTCATTTTGGGGGCCCGGACCTTCCTGAAAAGCCTGCGCAAAAACAACATCCGGCTCGCCCTTGTGACCGGAACGTCACACCATGAAGTCCATAAAATATTGCCTTCTTCTGTCCGCGATCTTTTTACAACGATCATTACGGGAAACGATGTTAAGCGCGGCAAGCCCCATCCGGAGCCTTATTTAAAATCTTTGAAAACCCTGAAGATCAAGCCTTCCCAGGCGGTCGTGATCGAGAATGCCCCCTTCGGCATTCGGTCGGCCAAACGGGCCGGCTTACGCTGTTTGGCTCTTGAGACATCCTTACCGAAGAAATATCTTGGTGAGGCGGATATGGTTTTCTCGTCGATCCGGGAATTGCGGGAGCGGACCGATTTTGTGGCGCGTCCTTTGTTCCAAAAAAGCGAGTTATCATGAACGTAAAGAATGTTCTCCTGTTCTATAAGAAAAGCGCCTACAGGGTCTATTTTCTGGAAGAGAGAAGCACTTTTAATCCCAAGAACAGGCCCATTGCCCAGAAAGAGCTTGACCGTTTTAAGAAGGCTCACCGGGAACATTATGCCACCCTCAAGCACGTCGGGGATGTCTTGGCCCGATACGGCATTGGTTACACGAAAGTGTTCCGCGGACAGATCGTGGACTATGATTCGTACGATCTAGTCATCACGATCGGCGGGGACGGAACGTTCCTGGAGGCGGCGCGCAATGTTAGCAGAAGCCCGTTGTTGGGCGTCAATTCTTCCGTCAGCCACAGCGTCGGCAATTTCTGCATCGCAAACATTCACAATTTTGAGAGTATTTTTCAGCGGATCTTAAAGAAGAATTTCCGTATGAAAGTGTTCCATCGGCTGCATCTGGATGTCGACCGACACCGCAATGAGATCGATTGCCTCAACGATATCCTGGTCTGCCACGGCAATCCGGCCGCGATGAGCCGCTATCTTATGACGATAGGCAAGGTGACCGAGGAGCATCGGTCTTCCGGCGTTTGGATCGCGACGCCCTCCGGAAGCTCGGGCGGCGTGCTTTCGGCCGGAGGCAAGAAGATCGTCCATACGGCCAAGAAGCTACAGTATATGCCGAGGGAGCTTTACTGGGGAATAGGATGGAAGTACCGATTGACCGGAGGGGTTTTGCCGGCAAGGCAGAAGATCATCATGACTTCGCTGATGCGCGATGGCAGGATCTATGTCGACGGAACGCACATCGATATCCCGTTCCCGTTCGGCGTCACGGCCCACATAACGCTCTCGCCGAAACCGATCAAGACCATTGACATATAGACGATGATGGCGGTAAAGGCCGCTGCCAGAGAATGACACGTAAATTGCTTTTTGCGAAGAGGCTGATGGCTTGGTACCGCGCGCACGCCCGCGACCTTCCCTGGCGCAGGACTTCCGATCCCTACAAAGTCTGGATTTCCGAGATCATGCTGCAGCAGACGACGGTCAATACCGTCATTCCCTATTATCAGAGATGGCTATCCGAGTTTCCGACCGCTGAACATGTGGCGAAAGCGCCCCTGCGAAAAGTTTTAAGACTTTGGCAAGGATTGGGGTACTACACGCGAGCCAAAAATATCCATAAGTCCGCGAAGATCCTTTGCGCTTCGTATGGTGGAAAGATCCCTGATGATCCTCAAGAATTAAAAGAACTTCCCGGGTTTGGCCCGTATACCGTTGGCGCGGTGTTGAGCATCGCGTTCGACCAGCGCCAGCCCATTATTGACGCTAATGTCCGGCGTGTCATTATGCGCGTGTTGGCTCTCAAAGGGCCGGCGGAGGGATCGCAGGATAAAAAGATCCTGGCGTTTCTCGATAGGGAAATGCCGGACAAAGATTTAAGAACATTTAATCAAGCCTTGATGGAGCTGGGCGCGCTTGTTTGCCGCAATCATAACTTGCTGTGCGGGGTGTGTCCGGTGAAACCGCAATGCTCCGCGTACAAAAAAGGCATTCAAGAGATCATTCCGCAGCCCAAGAAAAAGATCATCAAGGATATTCATGCGGCTGTAGGCATTCTCAGGCGCGGGGATAAATATTTTGTCCAAAAGAGGCCGTCTGGGGGATTACTGGGCGATCTTTGGGAATTCCCCGGCGGAAAGATCGAAAACGGCGAGCTGCCGACAACGGCCTTGCGCCGGGAACTGAAGGAGGAACTGAATGTCGAGGTTAAGAATTTGCGTCATCTGATGGACCTCAAGCATTTTTACACGCAGTTCCGCGTTCATCTGCGCGTATTTTCCTGCGATCCCTTGTCTGATGTGCGCACCCATAAAGATCGTCGATGGCTTACGGTCGGTCATTTGCGGAAATACCCAATGCCTTCCGGCAGCGCCAGAATTTTAGATCGATTGGCCCGAATCAAGGTATAATGGCTTGTCATGAAAGATCCCGGATTTTACGAAAACAGTCTTTTCATTCCCGCGCTGGTTGTTTCCGCGGCGGCTCACGGACTATTGATCGGCGCCGGCGCATGGATTTTCTCGGCGCCATACGCCTCTGTTTTTAAAGCGCCGAACAGTTTGGAAATTACGGTCGTTTCTCAACCTGTCGTTTCAGTGATTACGGAAGAGATTGTTTCACAGGAGATAGCCGACGGCAACGGGCCAGAGGAGGTTTTTGTCATTGAGCAGGGGGCGAGCGTTCTTTCGGCAAGAAACAGCCAACTGACGGATGCAAGCCGGCAATCCTTGGGGGCGGTCACAAAGGCCGAGCCGTTGACGCACATCAATCCGGCGCCGCCGTATCCGCGCATCGCGCGCCAGCGGGGATGGGAAGGGATTGTCCGCCTTGAAGTGTTGGTGGACAAGGAGGGCCTGCCCGGTTCGGTA
>JAKQAH010000050.1 GCA_029568545.1 Candidatus Omnitrophota bacterium | reverse complement strand
CCCGGCGGATGACGCGGCGGAGTTTTGCGTTCGTTCTTTGATCCCGTTCTTTACCGAGCGGATGAAAGCGCGAAAAAAGAAATCTGAATTTATCTTCAATCCGTCAACGCGGGCGATGGAGCGGGTCAGTTATTATCCTGATCCGACTCCCGAGGAAATCCAGAAAGAGCAAGAGGACGCCTGGGACTATCTGATCACCGGCATGAAAAACGCAAAGTGGGCGGACGGCAAGCCCATTGAATGCAACCGCGCCGACAAGATCAAGCTGATGAAGATCGAAGAGTTTGACCTGTTTATCGGCCATGTCCTGAAAGTATTGGCAACCGGGGAAAAGAACGAGGCAGAAGTAGCTGAAAAAAACTGATTGAAGCCGCGAAGTGGCTCATGGAATACGGGCCGATTTGTGGCGATTGTCGGCGGATGTACGCAGAAAGGAATCCACCCGGTGAGGCCCCGTGTCAATCGTGCCGCGTGGAGACGGTGGAAGAAAATGAAGATGCGATAAGAATTTTTTTCTTGACACAGTTTCAAGTCATCATGGGGCCACGTGGCCCCGTGGACATTAACCATCTTGCCGTTCATGCGGCAATGGAGCTTTACGGAATCACAGATCGGCGGCGCTGCTTTGAGAAAGTGTTGAAATTGAGCCGGTGGTGGCTGGAAGAGACAAGGCAGTCTGACAGCGAATAGGGGCGGGGAATGAGGGTTAGCAACTGGAATCCACAAAAATTTGACGGTGAAATCATGACCGCCGGGATGGATAGGCTTGAAAAGGCCGCTCAGGTCATCGCGTCCGGGGCGAGGCAGCGCGTCCCTATTGATAGCGGAAAGTTAAAAAACTCCATTCGCGTCACAAGGTTGAAAGGCGACACGCGAAGAAACATAAGAGTCTATGCCGGAAACAGGACTAAGGGCGGCGCCTACTACGCCCACATGGTCGAATATGGAACGGTAAAGATGAAGGCAAAGCCGTTTCTCCGTCCGGCATTGAACGCAGCAAAGTCACAAATTCAGGGCATTTTAAGGGGCGGTGAATAGCATGGCCGGGTCTGTTGGAACGATATTTGCAGAAATTGATTTAGATTCCAGCCGTTATCTGAAGTCGCAGCAAAAACTTCTTCAGGATGCGACAACTACAACTTTAAACATTGAACAGAACTTTAAAAATCTCGGAGTGAAGTCAAGCGCCGAAATGGACTTGATGCGTCAAAAGATCAACAACTCTTTTGAGATGATAAAGAACAGCTCCCAGGCCACGGCGAACGACATCATCCGGGCAGAGCAAGCGAAGAACGATCAGTTAAACCGCCTCAACGAACAGCAATTCGGCAAGCAGAAAAAGTTTCTTGAAGACGCGAAAGAAAACTGGAAAGCATACGCCGCGTCCCTCATTGCCGTCGGATATGCCGCGAAAGAGATGATTGATGCGTCCCTTAAGATGGAGCAAATCACATCCTCGTTGAAGGCGGTGACTGGCTCATCCCAAGGCGCGGCGGTTGCATTTGACTATGTTCGCAGCGAATCCCAGCGGCTTGGACTTAACCTCGAATCAACCGGGCTTGCGTACGCCAAATTTGCCGCAGCAACAAAAAACACAACCCTTGAAGGCGAAGGCGCAAGAAAAGTATTCAGCGGGGTGTCAGAGGCGGTCACGGCCTTAAAGCTCCCCGGCGAAACAGCAAACG
>JAKQAH010000041.1 GCA_029568545.1 Candidatus Omnitrophota bacterium | reverse complement strand
CATGACCATGTAAACCAAGATGATCCCGAGGATCAGCAAAAGACCGAGGTCCCCGAACGCTTTTTTCTGTTCTTCGGCCTCGCCGCCGAAGTTCACCATAATGTTGTCCGGGATCACGATCTTTTTTAACTCTTTCTTGATTTCTTGGATCAGTTTACCTGAAGACCGATGATAGGTGTTGCATTCCACGCGGACAACGCGTTCACGGTTCAATCGGTCAATGCTTAACGGCCCCAGCGTCTCTTTGATCTTCGCGAAGTTTGAAAAACGCACTTGCTGTTGCGTGGTCGGCGAATAAACGGTCAGGTTCATGATATCTTCGAATGTCTGACGGGAAGATTCTTCAAGGCGAACGTAAATATCATAGGTCTGCCCCAATTCCCGGTATTTGGTCGCGGTGGACCCTTGGATCGAGGTTTTCAGGCTGCTGGCGATGGTGCTCATGTTCAGGCCGAGGCTGCCTGCTTTTTCCCGGTCGATCTCGATTTGCAGTTCCGGCCGGCGCAATTCGCGGGAAATAGTGACGTCAACAGCGCCGGGGATTCTTTCGATGGCTGTTTTGATCGCGGCGGCAACGCGGTCGGTCTCTTCGAAGGAATTCCCGATGATTTCCAATTGAACCGCCTTCCCTCCTGCTCCCGTAATGACTCGGCCGATCGGATTGCCGGACTGGACATCGATTTTCATGACGCCAGGGATGCGATTGATCTCGTTGCGCAACAGTTGGGCTACATCCCAGACGGACCGCTTGCGCTGGGTTTTGGGTACAAGTTTAACGCCGGCCGTAATGATATTTTCTCCGGACACCTGGCCCATGCCGCGGCCTTGGCTGGCAACCTCGCCGCATCGCGCGAAATAATAAAGAGCCTCTGGGACCTGTTCGACCATGAGACGCTCGATCCTTTTCGTGACCTGATCGGTTTCTTCGAGGCGCGTGCCGAGCGGCAACTCGATGGTTAGCCGGACATCGCCGGAATCTTCTTCGGGAGAGAATTCGGTCTCAATGAAACCCGTTAGGAAAATGAACGTCGCGATGAGGAGACCAAACGCTCCCAGAATTACGGTCTTTCGGTGACGCAAGGCCCAGTCCAGGACTTGGGCATAACGAGCTTCAAGCTGGGCAAAAACATTCTCAGAGAAAGCATAGAACCGGGCGAACCGGGGATGTTTTTCAAACGCATTTTGATCTGCCGTGAGCAGTTTTGATGAGAGCATCGGGCTGAAGGTAACGGCCGTGAAAAACGATGCCAAGAGCGTAACCGTAATGATAACGGCTAATTCGCCGAAGAAAATCCCGATGATGCCGGGAATGAACAGCATGGGAAGGAATACGACAACGGTCGTCATGGTTGAGGCCCCAACGGACAAAAACATTTCTTGGGCGCCGTAGATCGCAGCTTCTTGGGGGCGGTTGCCGCGTTCCACTTTCCGGCAGATATTATCGACGATAACGACAACGTTGTCGACCACCATGCCAGTGACGATGGCGAGGGACGAAAGGCTGATCGTATTGATGGTCCGGCCGCTTAAGAAAAGGTAAATAAATGAGATCAAAAGGGAAAAGGGAATCGTAATGGCGATGATGAGGCTGGGAAAAAGCCGCCGTAAAAAGAACCAAACGACGCAAATGACGAGGAAGATCGCGATAAACACCGAAGATCGTAAGGTCTGAAGAGAATCAATGATATCCTGGGAGGTATCGAAAATAGTCACGACCTTCACATCGGACGGCAACGTCGGGATCAATTCCTTGAGGCGCTTTTTCAGGCGATTCGCGACTTCGACTGTGTTGGTATCGGTCTGCTTGAGGATCATCATCAGAAGTCCCCGGCGCTGGTTGATCCGGACGTTCAGCGTGACCTCCTTGAAGCTGTCTTCGACGCGGGCGACATCTTTCAGATAGATATATTTGCCGTCGCGCTTGCCCATAATGACCGAGTTGATCTCGTTAGGTGAGGAAAATTCTCCCGGCAAGCGGATCAGGTAATCCGTTAGGCCGGTCTTGATCTTCCCGATCGGCTGCTGGATGTTTTCCCGGGAAAGAACCGATTGAATGTCCGTGATGGACAAGCCATAGGCCTCCAGCCGCTGGCGGTCGATCCAGATGTTGATCTGACGTTCGAGCCCGCCGAACATTTGGATCGTCCCGACGCCCGGCAATTGCCGAAGCGCATCGGCCACCCGATTGTCGATCAGGTCGTAGAGTTCGGGATAGGTCTCCTCGGCGGTGATCCCCAAGAATAATATCGGAATGTTGGCGGTATTGAACTTAAAAATGAACGGATTGTCCATTTCGTCCGGGATGTCGGGCAGAAAGCGCTTGGAGAGTTCGATCCTGTCGCGCACGTCATTGGAGGCCGCGTCCAGATTTGTGCCCCAAAGGAATTTCAGCGCGATGATCGAAAGGCCTTCGGAGGAATTGGACGTGATCTTTTCCAGGCCCGGCGTCGTGGCCAGTTGGTTTTCCAAAGGTTCCGTGACTTTGACCTCGACGTCTTCCGGGCTGGCGCCGGGATAGGCGGCAATGACGGTGATGACCGGCGGCTCGATCTTCGGAAAGCTGTCAATGCCGATGCGCGTGAGGCAGTATCCGGCGATGATGATGATCGATAAAAAGATCATCAGGTTTGTGATAGGCCGTTTGACGCCGAATTCTGGTAGGTTCATAGACTATTCTTCCATGAGGACCGGGGCCCCTTCGGTCAGCTTCTGCTGGCCCATGATAACCACGTACTCCCCTTGCTGAACGCCTTCAAGAATCTCGATATAGGGGCCTTGCATGATGCCCAGCACAATCTTTTGGAGATGGGCTTTCTGGTCTTTAACGGTGTAGACGGAAAATTCGTTTCCCTGCCCGATCAAGGCTTCTTTGAGGACCACCGGAACATCTTTTTTCTCGTTGATGATCAGCCGGACCCGTGCGAACATCCCGGATTTCAACTCATGGCCCTGATTATCAATGGCGATTTCGATGGGGGCCGTGCGCGTCATGGTATCCACTACGGGACTGATCTTTGTAACATTACCGGAAAATTCCTTGTCTGGATACGGATCAAGACGGATCGTTGCCGGCTGCCCCACGGCGATCCGGGGAAGGTAGATTTCGGGAATATCCAGATCGATCGTCACGCGTTCGATATCGACGACCAAGGCCACAGGGGATTGCGGATTGACATTCGTTCCGAGATCGACATAGACGCGGCCGACAAATCCTGCCAACGGGCTCTCAACCGGCGCCGGTTCAAACTTCAATCCGGCCTCGTCCCGGTCGATCGTCGCAAGAATATCCCCTTTTTTTACCGGGTCCCCCTCGGCTTTCGCTTTTTCGAGGATCTTTCCGGTGACTTTGGGATAGACGGCGACTTCGGCTTGGCCTTTGATGTTGCCGACATATTCGACCGCTTCCTGAATATTCTGGGCCGGGACCTTCATGACCCGCACCGGGATAGCCATGCCGTTGGTTTGTTGTGGCGATGTTTTTTGCGCGCGTTTATTTTTTAAAAGAAGCATCGCGATAAAAACGATCAACACGATGATGATGATCCGTTGAATGTGCTTCATTAGTATCCTCCCGTCGCTTTATCAAAATCGCTTTTGGCGATGATATAGTTGTAGACCGCTTGGTTCTTTGCAAATAACGCCACACGATAGCTCAGGAACGCATCTTCCACGTCCAGGGAGCTCGCCTCGCCTTTGCTCGCTTGGAATTCAATGGCATCCAGGTTGCTGCGGTAAAGATTATGCGAGGCCTCGGTTTTTTTCACTTCCGCGATCGCATTGGTCAGATTCAAGTGCGACGTTTTCAGTTCCAAGCGGATATCGCTGATGGTTTTTTCGCGTGATATTTTGGCTTTGTTCAGGTCGGCGATTGCCTGATTGATCTTGGCTTTAGTGGCCCATCCGTCAAAAAAGGGCCAGGATACATTGATCCCGATCGTGTGGTAATCCCATGTTTCTTGACTGGCGACGCCACGCGCAACGGGGCGGTTGTAATAATCCCACGAAGCATAAATGCTCGGACGGTTCTCGGCTTTGGCGATTTCGATGGCTTTTTGGCTGGCCATTTCCTGAGCCTCGTACTGCTTGATCTCAGGCCTGTCTTTCATGGCCGCCAGGAAGGCCTCCTCAATGGCCATCTCCTTCGGTTCGTAAATGAATTGAGCCTCCGGACGGATCGCCACCGTTTCGTCGACATTCAATAAATTGGCCAGAAGATCTTGGGCGTGTTTGATTTGGAGCGAAGAATCCTTATAAGCATAACGGACATTTTCCAGGGATTCTTTCACTCGGAGAATATCCATCTCTGAAACAAGGCCTTTTGAAAAACGCGTTTCCAGCGCGTTGAGATGGTTTTCGGTGTTCAGCAAGATATCTTTATTCAATTGAGCAAATTCTTGGACCAGAAGCAGGGTGAAAAAAACTTTTTTTAACGGCTAAAGCGGTTTCGATCCGTGTTTTTTGCAATAAGGCTTCGCTGGCCTGCGCCAGAAATTCGCTTTGAGCAATCGCGTTAGATGTTTTCCCTCCTTTATACAGATACTGCTTGGCGGAAATTTGGGTGGTCACTTGCGTCAGATCATCATCATATAAGTTCCGCACAAGGGATTCTCCGGCAACGGCGCTGATAGTCGGCCACAGCCCCGCCTGGCTTTCCTTGATCTTGTTTTTGCTTTTTTCAAGGTCTTCCGCTTGGAGCCGAATGTTCGGATTGTCCCGCAAAGCAATCGCAATAGCTTCCGGAAGCGTAAGAACAGTCTCTTCGGCGAAGACGGGAACCGTTAGAAAAATACAAATAAAAAGAGAACTTAAGATTTTCATCTTTTGTTTGGAACGTTATTTTCCGTCAGGACGATGCTTCTGATTTTCTGTATGATGGCTAAATAAGCAGCCCGCTCTTCAACCGACAGCTTCGAAAAGATCTCAAACATAAATTGATGTTTCTTTTCGATAATTTTCTTAAGGAGAGTCCTTCCTTTCGGGGTCAGGTGCGCTTTGATGCTTCTTCGGTCATTCTGGTCAAGATTGCGTTCAACAAGATTTTGCCGGACCAGACGGTCAACAATGCCGGTCATCGTTGCCATGGACACGCTTAGGGAAGTTGCCAGGTCCTTCATTTTCAAATCCTGATGATGGTAAAGGATCTCCATGGCCAAGATTTGTTGAGGGGTAATGGTTCCTTGCGAGATCGCGCTGACCTGCCGTTTAAGAAGTTCGCGCACAAGCACCGGTTGGATCTCACTGACTTTCAAGACAAAATCCTGAAGGGAAACGTCCATCATAAGCCTCCTGTTATTTAGCTACACAAAATATATGTTATGCTAAGCGTGTTGTCAAGAGATTTTCTATATTTTTTTTGAAATCGTTTTCTAAACATTGTAGAATAAAGCCATTATGAAATCGCTCCGCGACACATGGGCGTCCCGCTTAGGGATTATTATGGCGGTGGCTGGTTCTGCCGTCGGCTTAGGGAATTTCTTACGCTTTCCGGCCAAAGCCGTTGCCAACGGCGGCGGGGCCTTCATGATCCCCTATCTTATTTCTCTCTTTCTTTTGGGGATCCCGCTGATGTGGATCGAATGGACGTTGGGCCGTTACGGCGGCGGATTCGGCCACGGAACGGCGCCCGGAATTTTTCACAGCTTGCGTGAAAAAAACCGTTTTCTGAAATATTTCGGCGTCATCGGCATCTTTGGGCCTCTTGTGATCTTCATCTATTATTCCTACATCGAATCCTGGACATTAGCCTACAGTTTTTTTTCGTTAACCAAGAGGTTCGCCACGCTTACGGACACAGCCGCCCTGAAAAGTTTTTTAAACGGATTTCAAGGCCTGGAGGTCAACCAGTATTTTGATAATATCGGATATGCGTATTTCTTTTTTTTATTAACGTTCATCTTGAATATGACCGTGATCTATTACGGGATCCGCGGGGGAATTGAACGGCTCTGCAAAATCGCCATGCCGCTTTTGTTCATATTTGCGATCATTCTTTGCGTTCGCGTCTTGACATTAGGCACGCCTGATCCCGCCGTCCCGGATTGGAATATCAATAATGGATTGGGATTCATGTGGAACCCGGATTTCAGCGCGCTCAAATCCGCCAAAGTGTGGCTCGAAGCGGCCGGCCAAATATTTTTTACGCTTAGCGTCGGGATTGGCGTGATCTTGACCTACGCGAGCTATCTTTCCAAAGGAAATGATGTGACGCTTTCGGGCCTCACGGCGGCGAGTCTCAATGAAATGGCGGAAGTTATCTTAGGAGGCAGCATTATCATTCCCGCGGCTTTCGTATTTTTCGGGCCCATCGAGATCCAGAACATTGCCCAATCCGGGATTTTCAACCTCGGATTTGTGACCATGCCGTCAATCCTGAATCGGCTTCCGCTGGCAGAAATTTTGGGGTTTTTCTGGTTCGGATTGCTATTTCTGGCCGGGATCACCTCATCGGTGTCGTTGGCCCAGCCGGCGATCGCATTTTTGGAAGACGAATTTGATATCACCCGCAAAAAAGCGGTCATCATTTTCGGGATTGCATCGTTCCTTCTCTGCCAGCCCGCCATTTTCTTCTTGAAGAACGGCGTGGTCGATGAACTAGATTTTTGGGGCGGAACGTTCTTTTTAGTGATCTTCGCAACGATCGAGACTTTTTTGTTCGTTTGGGTGTTTGGCATGGAAAATGCCTGGAAAGAGATCCATCACGGCGCCGACCTGGAAATCCCAAAATTCTATAAGTGGATCATTAAGTATATTACGCCGGGATTCCTGCTGTGCATCCTCTCGATGTGGTTTGTCCAGGAATGGTGGCCGATCATTATCATGAAAAATACTCCGCCAGAAAATCAGATTTATGTTCTCTTGACCCGGGTCGGACTGGCGTTGATGTTCGTGATCCTCGCCGTTATGGTCAGATCGGAAGAGC
>JAKQAH010000027.1 GCA_029568545.1 Candidatus Omnitrophota bacterium | reverse complement strand
GATGGCAAAACAAAAAAATATAGCCATCATGAAATCATATATCTGAGCTTTTTCTTTCAAGATATTTGCACAATTAAGCCCCTTCATTGATAGTGCCATCAATATCAAGAACACGCCTCTGGTTATCCAAGACATGGACTCACTATTCCATATTATCAGGTAGAAAATCGTTAATATAGGGAAGAGATTGATCAATGAAGCAATACCAAATGCCCTCCATTTTATCGGCCAAAGTGAACGAAGTGAAAGATTGGTCTGCGCTTCCATTATAAGTCCTTGTTCTTCAAGGATGCGGTTATGACTTTGTCGCCAAAACCTTCCTGAATATTATTCAATGCTTTCCTCCACTTTTGAAACACTTCTTCTCTCCGCACTCCGGCAATGGGATATGTGATACCTAAAACCGGCCTCAAGACATCCAAACCCAGACGTCCGACAAATGTCAAAATGGCCATCAAGGCAAAAGAAAGCTGCCCTTTCGGCAAAAAATATCTCAATTGCGCCGGCAATATCGTCAATCGAGTTTTGATCAACTTTCGCCAAACCGTCTTCTCCCGGAGTCGATAGGCCAACAACGGTTCTTCGATGATTCCAAACCGGCTCTTCTCGTAGCTGCGCAACAGCAATTCCTGGTCTTCGCAAAAATAGGGCCCCGGCTCGGTGTAACGATATTTTCGGAACCATTCGATCCTGCCCATCCAGGTCGGGTGGGGCAGGTAAAACCCGCGCCAGGGTTTGGCGGCGATTTCCTTTTGCGACGTCGCCGGCAAGAGGCCCGTCAATCGATTCTCCTCGTCAATGGTGACGGCGCGGGCGGCAACCAAATCCAGTTTCGGATCCCTTTCCAGGGTTTCTATCTGCCGGGCGAAGCGCTCCGGATAGGACACGTCATCCTGATCCATGCGCGCAAAATAACTTCCACGGGCCAAATCGATCGCTTCATTGAGTCTCGCCGCAAGCCCTTTGTTTTCGCCATCCCGCAAGATCCGTATCCGATGATCCCGAATGTCCGCAATGTCCTGAAGCGCGTTATCCGTCGAACCGTCATCGATGATCAGCAATTCCCAATCGGCAAACGTCTGCCGGACAATCGAAAGCACGGCAAGCCGGAG
>JAKQAH010000061.1 GCA_029568545.1 Candidatus Omnitrophota bacterium | reverse complement strand
TTGAAATGTCAAGAAAAATGTATTGACAAGGCGCAAAATCCTGTGTTAGCTATCGCTCCCTTCCGAGGAATGAACATTTGTGGGGTTGTAGCTCAGCTGGGAGAGCGCTTGAATGGCATTCAAGAGGCCGCGAGTTCGATCCTCGCCAGCTCCACCAGATCGATTAAAGGGGTTAATAAGGTCCGTTAACCCCTTTTTCTTGTTTGCATGAATCCCGTCAAAAAATCCGGAGTTTTTCGGCCTCATCTATCGGGGGTCAGGCATATCCCATCAGAATGGCAGCGAACATGGATGAAGACGAGCAGATTCGACGTTGAAAGGCTTTATGACGATCTTCACAGATAGCCAATGAAAACGCTTGACAATGTTTTTAAACACGGTGATAAACCAAAAAAACAGTGCGGCAGATTTGGGAAAGGAAAAGAAAGGCAACGCGGGCTTAAATCGACATCGCAAGATAGGGCAACGAAGAGAGGGGGGTTATATGTGCATGTTAAAGGAATTCAAGGAGTTCGCGGTTAAAGGAAATGTTGTGGACATGGCCGTGGGCATTATCATCGGAGTCGCATTCGGCAAGATCGTTTCCTCCGCGGTCAGCGATGTGATCATGCCGCCCATCGGTCTGTTGGTCGGAGGCATTGATTTCAGCAAGCTTGCAATCGTTTTGAAAGGGGTGGCAGGTGATCCGGCGGCCGTGGTCATTGCTTACGGCAAATTCATCCAGGCGCTTGTTGATTTCGTGATCGTAGCCTTTGTGATCTTTCTGCTGGTCAAGGCCGTCAACGCAATGAAACGAAAAGAGGAATCGGCTCCTTCGGCTCCGCCGGCTCCCTCCAAAGAGGAGACGTTGCTTGCGGAAATTCGCGATATCCTGAAGTCCAAACGATAAACTCCATCGAGCGTGGACACGAAGCCCGATCGCTTCATTTGCCCGGACCCGTAATTTCCGCTGGTCCGGGTTTCTTTTTTTACAGATCCTTGAGGTCGCGCGTGAATATGAGCCGCCCTTCCTTGATCAGGGCAGCCTTGCTTCCCTCGATCCAGGCCTTGATGGCTTCAGTCTTTTTCGATCTGGTCAGGTAGTTTGTGATCGCTGCTTTCTGGGCGGCAAACTCTTTTTCATCTGCTTTGCTCTTTTCCTGCAGCCGCAGGATCACGTAATTTCCGTCAACGGCGTAGGTCTGTTCCGGATAAGGTTTCTTTTCGGAGAGCTGAAAAAGCGCCTCCGTCAGCTCCGGGGAGGAACCCAGCTTGGGGACGGCGCCCCCGGGTTGGAATAGACCCGACTCCGTGATCTTCAGACCCTTTTCCCCGGCCACGGCCGACAGGGTTTCGCCCTTTTTCAGGCGGGCCAGCAGCTCATCCGCCTCCTTCTTCGCCAATCGCTTTGCTTCCGTTTCCCGATACTGCATTTCCGCATCGGCCTCAATCTCCTTCAGGCTCGGCAAATAGGGGGCCTTGCGCGTCTCCAATTGAACCAGGTAATATCCCTTCTCCCCCTGCAGCACTCGACTCATCTCTTTGGGCTCCAGGCCTGACACGATCTTCGAAAAATCCGCGATCGATTTGAATTCCGGCGGGGCGTCGTTGATCCGGAAAAGTCCGGTCCTATGAACAACCAGCTTTTTCTGTGCTGCATAGGCATCGAAGTTTTCCTCTTGGTAAATGGTGTCGTGAGCCTTCTTGGCCTCGTCCGAGGCCAAGGACATCCCACTGATCTGCTTCAACGCCACAATGATCCTCTCCCGAACCTCGTCAAGCGGTTGCGTTGTGTCGCCTTTCTTCCATTGACCCTTGTTCCGCTCATAATAATCGCTGATCTCCGCATCGGATATCTGCGCATTTGGGGCGTAATCCACCGCCATGAACTTCAAGTATTTGAGCTGAACCTGTTCGGGGACACGAAACAGCCCTTCGTGTGCCTTTACAAAAGCCTCCAGATCGGCCGGGGCAGGCTTGACTCGGGCAATAACAGCTTGAGGGGAAATCTGAACGAAATGAACATTGATTTTCTCGTTCTGCATCACGTAGAGGTCGTGAATTTCCCGTTCCGACACCCTCACCCCTTCCTGGATCAGATCCTCCACCTTGAGTGTAATCAACATTTTCTTCTGGAGATCTTCGAACTCTTCCGGAGACATCTTGTTTGTCCTGAGGGTTTGCTGATAGATTCTTTCGTCGAAAACCCCGTTTCTCTGAAACGCGGGATAGGCTAAAATCGTCACCTTGACATCCTCGTCGGTCACTCGGATCTTCATCTCCTCCGCCTTCTTTACAATCACCGACTGGTTGATCAGGTTGTCCAGCGCCTGCTGTTTGAGGTTCAGCGTTTTGATCACCTCTTCCGTCAACTCCCGACCCAGGCGCTGTCGATACATGTCCAGCAGATTCTGGTATTCCCTCTGAAAATCCACGTAGACGATCGGTTTGCCGTCGATCATGGCGATCCGCTCCGCCCTCTGACTCCCGCCCATCGACCCGAAGTAGAAGATGAAGACAACCACGATGATCCCCAGGATGATCTTCATGAGCCAGTTTCTGGCGTGCTTTCGCATGAGGTTGAGCAACATCACTTTTCTCCCATTTTTGATGACAACCGTTTAACAAAA
>JAKQAH010000001.1 GCA_029568545.1 Candidatus Omnitrophota bacterium | reverse complement strand
GATCTTCAGATCAAACGGGATGGAAATGGCGTGCCGCTTCCAATGAGCCTTCAGCCGATCCAACAGATGAAAATCGAAGGGTTTGTGCCGATTATCATTAATGTGACGCCAGTCATGAATCTTCCGCTTCTCATGGGTTTTACCGAGAATGAGAACCAAAATGTGTAGGCCACGGTAGAAAAAACGGCTGCCAGTTGGTCGATGCCCCCTGCGGAGTTCCCAAAGGTCCTCAGCAGGGGGTTCTTTATTGATATTCCCCATCAAATATGCTACCATCACATAAATATTTTTACATAGATCACGCCGATGAATAACTTAAAAAGCACGAAAACTCTTTCAAAATCAGACTCCTGGCGCATGTTTGATGACATTTCTCCCCGATACGATTTCCTCAATCACTTGATATCTTTTGGGATGCATTTAAGTTTTCGCGATAAAATGGCTGAATATTTGCCGCTTAAACAAAGCCTGAAGCTTCTGGACCTTGCTACCGGCACGGCTGAGGTTCTGATACGCTTGTTTAAAAAAAGCCCTTCTGTCCAATCCGCCTGCGGGATCGATCTGTCCGATAAAATGATGGATATTGGAAGAAAAAAGATCGCCAGTCTCGGGTGGCAAGAACGGATCACCTTACATCACGGCGATGCCCATCAGATACCGTTTAATGACCGGGCTTTCGATGCCGTCACAATCGCGTTTGGAATACGCAATATGGAAAATCCCAGACATGTTTTGACGGAGATGCTCCGTGTCTTGGATAACGGAGGCCGGGCGCTCATCCTGGAGTTTTCCCTGCCTCGGAATTCCGTTGTAAGAAATATTTATTTGTTTTACTTGCGATACTTGGTTCCCCTGATGGGCGTTTTACTGACCGGACATTATTATGCTTACCGCTACCTGAACCAAACGGTTGAAACTTTTCCGTCCGGCGAGGCTTTTTACGCCTTGATGACCGACGCCGGATTCAAAAACATCGCGGCCCATCCGCTATTGTTCGGAGCTGCCTGCATTTATACCGGGGATAAAATTTAAAGAGCGATTTGCAGATGTTTTGAATTGAAATCCGGACCGATCGCATCTATAATCTAAGCGTTCAAGCTCCTTAACGTGTTACGACTATGCGCCAAGACCTCATTACATTTGAAGCCCGATCCCCCGAAGAGCTTACGGAAGTTCTCACGAAACTATCTTCCAAAGACACGCGCACCTGTTTATACAGCGCTTTGGCCATTAGCGACCCGCAGCTTTTGATCTATTTCTTCAATATCAAAGGAAAAACGTTTGCGGCCGTGAAAGAAGAGGTCTGCAACGAGATCAAGGAGATCTTCTCCCTGCCGACCGAGGAGATCGATTATGATTTCCAGGTCTTCCATAGCGAAACCAACTACATGACCGGCATATGCGCGGCCATCCCCAAAAAACTTTTACGCCGATATTTGGACATCTTGGACAAAAATAGGCTCGTTCCGCAGAGGATCCTCCCGTACAGTTCCGCCATCGTTGATTACTATTTCCAAAAATACAAAGACCCTAATACGAGTTTTTGCGTCGTTGATTTCTCGAAGAAATACATGATCAGCCTGGGGATTTTCAAGGGCCATTGCTGCGAGCTCATGCGGACGATCCCCTACGAGAACCTTCGCGACGCGAAACCGGAAATCGTCGAATCCTTAAAAAACACCTGCCTGATGACCGATGTCAAAAAGCTCGACCATATTTATTTTGCAGGAATTCTCGAAGATAAAATGGATATTATCCGGGAGGTGGAAGAGGCGTTCCAGGCCCGGGTCGAGAGGGACCATTCCATCGATATTGTGACGGCCCTTTCGATGGATGATTACTATTTCAATATTAACTTTGCCGCAGGTTACGTTTTTTCGCCATCCGAGCGCATGCGCGCCATGCATCTTACGAATCTTATCCTGATTCTGTGTGTTCTGTTCAATATCTATCTTGGCTTTAAGCTTTTCAATAAATCCATGAAGCTGCGAGATCTTAACGCTTCGTACACCTTGACTGAGTATGACTACGCCAAGAACTTAAAAAAAGAACTGGACGCATTATGATCCTGCGAGAAAAACTTTATCGTTTCATTTTTGTTGAAACGCAATTTCGCCCCCGATTTTTTGTTTTTTTGGTCGTCGCGGTGGTGGCCTTGATCCAAATCGTTGTCTTGGCGTTCACGCGCGGCATGATTGCCGAGGGGGAAGCTCGGCAAGCGCTCATCGTGCGAATTCCGGAGATGGAAAGTGTTTTGTATCCCGGGGGAAGTCGGGAAATGGTGATCGGCAGCCGCCCGGCCCAGCCGATCAAGATCGACGGAAAGAATTATGATCTTAAAGGAATTAAAGAGCTGGACGGCAAGCTTTCGGCACTGATCAATGAGGATGTTTATCAGGAAGGCGATGCGATCAAGGATTACAGAATCGCAAAAATCACGCCAGATTCCGTTTTGTTCAAGCATGTAAAAACAGGCGAATTGAAGATCATGCGGTTTGGGTTTTAACGATTAAAACAGGATAGGGGGATGGACCTGCCAAGAAAATCTCCAGCTTCATTCAAAACATGGATATCGGCGTTGCGCCTTTATTCCTTGCCGGCTTCCATCGGCCCGGTCGTAATTGGCATTGCCATGGCATTTGGCGACGGCGTTCATCATTTTCCGACTGCGATCCTATGCTTGCTTGGCGCCGCCGCGATCCAGATCGGCACGAATCTCGCAAATGATTATTATGATTACAAGCGGGGAGCGGATACGGCCGATCCCAACAAGCCCCTGCGCGAAATACCCGCGGGGTTGCTCGCACCCGAGGCCGTCAAAACGGGTTTCATCATCGCATTCGTTTTCGCGGCCGTTATCAGCGGTTTGCTCATTCAGCGGGGAGGGCGGCCCATCGCCGTCATTGCGGTTGTGTCGATTGTGTCCGGCCTTCTTTACACCGCCGGCCCGCGCCCCTTGGGATACCTTGGTCTCGGCGATCTTTTTGTCCTGGTTTTTTTTGGGCCGGTGAGCGTTGCGGGAACTTACTATGTGCAGTCATTTGAAATGAATCTGGCGGTTTTGCTCGCGGGGATTTCCCCGGGGATGATTTCCGTCGGCATTTTAACGGCCAATAATCTCCGCGATATCGATAGCGACCGCGCGGTCGGAAAACTCACCTTAGCCGTGCGTTTTGGGCGCTTTTTTGCTATGACGGAATATTTGTTGGTTATTACGATCGCCGCCTTAATGCCCGTCCTGATTTTTTCTCTGATTCAGGATCACAGCGCGATTCTTGCATCGGTCATTATCCTGTTTATCAGCATTCCGGCGATCCTGACGGTCACAACGAAATCCGATGGCCATGAATTGACCCGAGCCATTGAACATACGGGAAAAATACTGGTTATTTTCAGTATCCTTTTTTCCATCGGATGGATCTTGTGAACATTGCCGCTTTTGACGTTTATCGATATTCGCTCAAACTCAATCAGGCGCTTAGTCTCAACGGCCGGAATTTTGAGCAGCGTAACGGATTTATTATTCATTTGAAATCTGATAGAGGAGCCGATGGGTTCGGCGACATTGCTCCTCTTCCCGGAGTCAGCAAAGAGACGCTTGACGAATCCAAGACACAGATTCAAGCATTGCGCGCGAGCCTTTGCGGGCAGCCGATCTCGGAAAGATTCGCCGCGCTCAACGGACAACTTGATACGTGGCTCAATGGCTCCTCGCTTTATCCATCGGTGCGTTTTGGATTGGAAAGCGCCATCCTGAACTTGATCGCCAACACAAAGAATATCCCCCTTTACAAACTTATTGCCAAAACAAATCCTGCGAAAATCAAAATTACCGGCTTATTATCCGGCTCTGAAGATCAAATTGCGGCTCAGGCCCAGGGACTGATCGCGGCCGGGTTTACCGAGCTGAAATTAAAAGTCGGCAAAGACCTTGAGCAGGCGATCGCCAAAGTCCGCAAGGTCAACGACATCATCTATGGCAAAGCCCTTCTGCATGTGGACGCGAACCGGGCCTGGACGTTCGATCAGGCCCTGGAATTCGGGAAAGAGATCGGCTGTGACGCTGTTAACTACATCGAAGAGCCTTTTAAGGATATCGAGAAGATTCCGGAGTTCTTCGATGAGACACTGATCCCGGTCGCCCTGGACGAATCTGTTGCTCAGATGGCGTTCGACGATATTAAATCGATTCCGGGCGTGGATATCCTTGTCCTTAAACCGACGCTGCTCGGAGGCATTGAAAAAACATTTCAAATCATCCGCCGGTCGGAGGATCTGGCGCTGGACACGGTGATCAGCTCAGCGTTTGAATCTTCAGTCGGTATTGTGACGCTGGCAAATTTGGCAGGCACCGTATCGCATCACAGCGTTGCCGCCGGGCTGGATACTTTTAAATGGTTCGCTGATGATACTATGCGTACCACTCCAAGAATCGAAAAAGGGAGCATGGATATCCGGGCCTGCTCGATCCGATCAGAGGACATTAAATTCAGCGCACTTCAAAAAATTGGGTAGAAAGATTATTTTTCCAGTTTTTTAACTGAAAATGATTGTAAGGTCTAGGGATATTTTGCGACTACTTGGTGTTCAATCTGAAACAATCAAAAGGAGATAGTTATGGCTAAAGTCACCATGAAAGGCAATCCTTTGGCGCTTGTAGGGCGCGATATCAAGATCGGAGAATCGGCCCCTGATTGCACCTTGGTCGCCAATGACCTTTCAGAGTTTAAGCTCTCGTCCTTAAAAGGCAAGAAAGTGGTTTTATCCGTCGTTCCGTCCTTGGATACGTCGGTCTGCGATCTTCAAACAAAACGGTTTAACAGTGAAGCGATCAAGCTCGGAAGTGACGTTGCTGTTATCACGATCAGCATGGACCTGCCGTTTGCCCAGGCCCGCTGGTGCGGCGCAACGGGAAGCCATCAAATCAAAACGCTTTCCGATCACCGCAATGCCGAGTTTGGTAATGCTTATGGGGTTTTACTCAAGGACCTTCGCCTGTTGACGCGTGCGATCTTTTTGGTTGATGCGAACGGGGTTTTGAGCTACAAACAGATCGTCAACGAGATAACTACAGAACCCGATTATCATGAGGTTCTTGACGCAATAAAGAAACTCTAACGTAAAAAGAGGAGGATTTAACCATGGCATATACATTACCCGCCTTACCTTATGCCTTTGACGCGCTTGAACCGAATATTGACGCGAAAACAATGGAAATCCATCATGGGAAGCATCACGCGGCCTATGTCAACAATCTCAATACGGCTATCAAGGGCAAATCTGACCTTGAATCCAAAAGCCTTGAAGGGCTCATCTCCAATATCGCGGCTGTTCCGCAGGACATTCGAGCGGCTGTTCGAAACAACGGAGGGGGGCATTATAACCATTCCTTGTTTTGGACGGTGATCGGCCCCAAGGCCGGCGGGCAACCGAAAGGCGAATTGGCCGATGCCATCAAAAAGGATTTTGGAACGTTTGACGTTTTCAAGGAAAAATTCGGAACGGCCGCTGCAACGCGGTTCGGGAGCGGATGGGCCTGGCTGGTTTTGAATAACAGCAAACTTTCGATTGGCTCGACGCCTAATCAAGACAATCCCCTCATGGATATCTCTGATGTGAAAGGGTTGCCGATCCTCGCCCTTGATGTTTGGGAGCACGCGTATTATCTCAAATATCAGAACCGCCGCCCGGAATATATTGCGGCCTTCTGGAATATCGTCAATTGGGAGGCCGTTGCCCAGCGATATAAAGCGGCTCTGAAATCTAGCTAGCGTGACAATAGCGTTTATTTGAGCTTGCGCAATTTTCCGGTCCGGTAAGCTCTTCCCGAGTATGGCAAGGTATTTATTTGAGAAAAACTTCTTTAAACGCGCGTGAGTGAGCGTCAAACCGGCAGTGCAAGGGAGCGGTGATCGATGACGTGCACGGATAGTTCATCCAGCATTATTATCCAGCTTGATGCGAAAGATCGTTTCCGCTCTTTCGCCTTTGGGAAGATCACGTGCGGCAAAAAGATCGGTGCGCGTACCGGCTATAACAAATACCTCCGGGGAAAATCCCTCCGAGAGATCCTCTCGATTTCCTATCCCAACGTCATTCGAAAATTAAAACCTGCAACAGAAGAGAAACGATTCGTTCTTTACTGCGAATGGGAGGCTGTCCGCTGCGCGATTGCGCAATATCTTGGCGAAAAGAGCCTGGATATTGATCAGGACCGATGCCAGATCTCATCGGTCAATCATACCCCAAGAGGAACAGAGATTGTTGAAGTGATTTTGCCGCCGAAAGACATGCCCGCCATCCTGCCCTGCGGGCATAAGAGAAGGGATTAAGTCGATTCTTTTCCTTTAGCCATCACCAGCTTGCCGGAGCGGACCATTTCCGTGATCCCGTGCTTCTTTAACAGCATCTCCATGGCATCCAGCTCATCCGTGGTTCCCGTCTGCTCGATGATAATCGCTTTGTCATTTTCATTGACGATATGCGTCCGAAATTTTTTGGCCAACTTGACGATCGTAGCCTTATTGGCGGGCGTTGCCTTGACTTTCAAAAGGGCCAATTCGCGGTGGATCGCGTCCACGTCGCTGTGCTCTTCGGTGTGGATCATATCGATCAGCTTTGCGGCCTGCTTAATGATCTGGTCTAAAGTATTAGGATCGCCTTTAGCCGTAATGGTCATGCGGGAATAGAGGGGATTGACCGAAGGAGAGACCACCAGAGCGTCAATATTGTATCCGCGCCGCGCAAAGACCATGGCCACGCGCACCAGAACGCCCGGCTTGTTGGCGACCAGCATGCTGATCGTGTGGGTATCTCTCTTCTTATTGTTTTTATTTGCCATTATGTGCTTCCCGTTGGTTTTTCCAATTGGGTTGTCGGCGGCTCAATGATAATATGATGGGCGGACTTTCCGGCCGGCACCATGGGAAAAACATTGCCTTCTTTGATGACCTCGGCATCGATTAAGACAGGACCGTTGTGGTCCAGGGCCTCAAGCAATTTGCTGCGAACATCTTCCACTTTGCTGATCCGGATCCCTTTGATGCCATAGGCTTCGGCAAGCTTCACGAAGTCGGGACTTCCCTCGAGATCAACGCCCGAAAGACGGTTGCCGAAAAATAATTCCTGCCACTGGCGCACCATTCCCAGAAACCTATTATTGATAATGATCACTTTCACCGGCAGCTTATGGACGGCGACCGTTGCCAGTTCGGGCATGGTCATTTGAAATCCGCCATCGCCGACGATGGCCACAACCAGTTCCTTGGGCGTTCCGAACTGCGCTCCGACCGCGGCGGGAAAACCGTAGCCCATGGTCCCGGCACCGCCCGAGGACAGCCATTTCCGGCCGTGTTCCGTCAAACAGAATTGCGCGGCCCACATCTGATGCTGCCCCACATCCGTGACGATCGTCGCTTTGCCTTTTGTCAGTTGATAAAGCTCATCGATCACTTTTTGCGCCGTCAATCCGTGATCATTGCTGTATTTTAATGGGAACTCCGTGCGGTAAAACGCAAGCTCCTCGATCCATGCACGCGTATCCTGAGGTTCAACATGCTTAATCAGCTCTTCCAGAACAAGCCGGGCATCGCCTACCACGCTGGCGTCCGGTTTCACAATCTTGCCCATTTCGGCGGGATCGATATCAATATGCAGTTTTTTTGCGCCGACACAAAATTCGGCATTGTTTCCGTTGATTCGGTCATCCCAGCGGGAACCAACCGAACAAATGAGATCGCAATTGATTAAAGCTTTGTTGGCATAGGCTGTTCCATGCATGCCGAGCATCCCCAAATTGAGCGGGTCCGTCTCGGGGAAAACGCCTTTGCCCAGTAGCGTGTTGGTCACAGGGATCTTCAACTTACGGACAAAAGCCCTGACCGCATCTTCGGCTTTGGCAATCACGGCCCCATGCCCGACCAAGAGAAGCGGTTTTTTCGCTTCATTAAACATCTTTGCCATCTTCAAGATGTCTTTTTGATTGCCTTTGGCTGGTACGGTATAGCCAGGGATGTCCATTTTGGGATCTAAGGATCCGGTAAACGGACCCGCGACCATATCTTTGGGCAGATCGATCAGCACGGGGCCGGGGCGGCCCGTGTTGGTAATATAAAAGGCCTCTTTGAGGATTCTGGGGATGTCATTTGTGTTTTTGACCAAGTAGCTGTGCTTCACCGCAGGCATCGAAATGCCGACGATATCCGCTTCCTGAAAAGCATCTTTTCCGAGCATGGGAGAAATTGTTTGGCCCGTGAGAACAACCATCGGAACAGAATCCATATGGGCGGTCATGATACCGGTCACGGTGTTTGTCGCGCCGGGGCCGCTGGTCACCAACACCACGCCGGGCTTGCCGGTCGCGCGGGCATAGCCGTCGGCCATATGCGTTGCGCCTTGCTCATGGCGCACGAGAACTAGCTTGATCTTGGAATTAACCAGGGCATCGAAAATCGGGATAACGGATCCGCCGGGAAGGCCAAAAATATATTCCACACCGTTGTTCTCAAGGCATTTCACGAGAGCTTCGGCGCCGGTTATTTGCTTCGGTGAAAGGAACTTGCTATGTGTTTTTGTTTTGTGTTTCGGGGTCATAATGATCGTTGCTATTAATGGTCAAACATTTGTGTTCATAAAATTTAAAGTTCAAGTATTATAATAAAGACGAAAAAATATGCAAGGATTATTTCGGCTTACCGGTGGCTTTTTCGCGTCTTGACGCCATGATAATGAGCTTGTAATGTCCGCACAAATAATATAATATTGTTGCCTAAAATAATGTTGACATCGGGCTACAATGATGACACAAAACGTTAAAAAACAAGTGAAAGCGGTGGGGCTAATGTCCGGCGGATTGGACAGCGCCTTGGCGGCAAAGATCGTCAAAGATCTCGGCGTTGAAGTCCATGGGATCCATTTCGTGATGCCATGGGAACTTCCCGATCATTCATGCGCGATGAAGGTTTCCGCACATCTTGGGATCGAATATATGGCCCTTCAATTCGACCGGCAGTATTTGGATATCGTGAAAAATCCCCAATACGGATATGGTTCCGCCATGAACCCATGCGTCGATTGCCATATCCATATGCTCGTCCGGGCGGGACAATATATGAAGCAAATTGGCGCGGATTTTGTTTTCACGGGAGAAATCCTCGGCCAACGGCCGATGTCGCAAAGAGGCGAAACGCTTCGGCAGATCGAAAAGCGCTCCGGATTGGAAGGAAGGTTGTTGCGGCCGCTGAGCGCCAAACTTCTTGAGCCGACGATCCCCGAGCTGCAGGGATGGATCGACCGCGAGCGTTTGCTGGACATCTCTGGGCGTTCCCGCCGCTTGCAATATGATCTGGCCGAAACTCTCAATGTGACCGGGTTCCATCCGCCCGGCGGAGGATGCCTGCTCACCGACAAGAATTTCTCCCGGCGCATGAAAGATGCGCTGGATCATGGTTACCGCGATCGTCAGGAAATTATCATCCTCCAATGGGGAAGGCATTTCCGACTGAATGAGCATTTCAAGGCTATCGTCGGGCGCGATGATACCGAAAACGAATCTTTGATACGGCATGCGCACCCGGATGATCACATCATGTTGCTGGCCGAAAAAATGGGGCCGTTGCTGCTCTTGCAAGGCTTGCGTCCGACAGATGATATTCTCGCCACCTGCGGCGGATTGATCCAACAATTTTCCAGATATAAGAACGGCCCTGCGGAAAGAATGCAGTACTGGCAAGCCAGCGATCAAGAGCATATTCAATACACGATGGCGAAAAAACTGGATAAAGCGCATATCGCCCAAATCCAGCTGTAGAAAGGACATTGATGATAACAAAACAAGAAATTCTTGAGGCCCTGCGCACAATTATCGACCCGGATTTCCAGAAAGATATCGTTTCGCTCGGGTTTATCAAAAATATCGCGATCACGAACGATGCGGTATCTTTTGATATTGAATTGACGACGCCGGCTTGTCCAATCAAGGAAGAATTCAAAAAGAAAGCAGAAGAAGCGGTTCTGTCGATCGGCAACGTCAAAAACGTGACGGTTCGGATGACATCTCAGAAACGCCCGCATGCGGCAAGTTTTATCCAAAAAAGCACATTGGAGAGCGTCCGATCCATCATCGCTGTTTCGTCCTGTAAAGGGGGCGTGGGAAAATCAACGGTGGCTGCGCAGATCGCCCAGGAATTGGCTCGCCGAGGATTTAAGGTCGGATTGGCGGATGCGGATGTGCATGGACCGTCAGTCCCGAGCTTGTTCAACCTCAGGAATGTTACCGTCTACGGAAATGCCAACAAGCAACTGGTTCCGATTGAGAAGAACGGACTCAAATTGATGTCCTTCGGGTTTCTTCTTGGAGATGGGCCCGCCGTCATTCGCGGACCGATCATCACGCAATATATCCAGCAGATCCTGCACAACACGGCTTGGGGCGAATTGGATTACTTGTTCATCGATATGCCGCCGGGCACGGGCGATGTGCATTTAACCATCACCCAGACCGTGCATTTAAGCGGCGCGGTGATCGTAACAACCCCGCAAACCCTTTCTTTGATCGATGTTGCCCGCGGCATTTTGATGTTTGAGAAGGTCAATGTTCCCATTCTGGGGCTCATCGATAATATGGCTTATTTCCAATGCGATGGCTGCGGATCCAAGCACTATATTTTTGGTGAAAAAACCAGCCAGTCGCTGAACGAGCGCTTTGGCATCGAAACGCTTGCGGAACTGCCGATCTTACCTCAATTCACCTTACCGGTTGATCCGCCAGTTGCCAACGAATATATTATGAGCGCCACGGATAAAGTCATGATGGCGCTCGGCAAGAGCGCGATCATGCACAAGCAGGTCCCCGAAATCAAATTTGATTCGCAAAAAATCATTTTACATTGGAAGGATGGGAGCGAATGGATGGTCAATAACCGCGCGTTGCGCTTAAGCTGCCGTTGCGCGCTGTGCATCGATGAAATGACGGGAGAAAAAATCCTCAAGGAGCCCGATGTTCCTGAGAATATAGCGCCGGTCGAGGTTACGCCGTTGGGAAACTATGCGATCGGGATTCACTGGAACGACGGACATTCTTCGGGAATCTATCCGTATAAAAACATCAAGCAGCTCGCGCTGCCCGCCGGAAATTAATTGTTTTTCTTTCCTAAAACCTTCGCCAACTCCCCGTTGCTGTGAAGCTCGACGATCGCGTCGCATCCCCCGATGAATTTTCCATCAACAAAGAGCTGCGGGATCTTGGGCCAACCCGAGAATTCCTTGACGCCTTCCCGGATCTTTTCATCGTCAAAAACATTGAACGTTTTTAGCGGTGCTGGATAGGTCCGGAGAATGTTGACGGCTTGGGCCGAAAATCCGCATTGCGGGTCTTCCGGCGTTCCTTTCATATAGAGCAGGACCTTGTTTTCCTTGATGTCGCGCACAATCCGTTGTTTGGTCACATCATCCATGAGTTATTTCCGTTCCAGATGGTTCTTAAGCCAGAAAATGATATCGTCAGATTCGTAGAGCGCTTTGCCGTCAATGACAAGACAGGGGACTTGCCCTTTGCCGCCGATGGCAATGAGTTCATCGCGCATCTCCGGGGCTTCGGAAATATTGCGCATCGCAAGCGTAATATTATTTTCTGTCATATGCCGCAAAACTTTCTGGCAGTAGGGGCAGGCCGGGCGATAGTACAGGATTAGCTGATCCGTGTTTCGGTCCATTGCTTGGCAAGCTCCTCTGAAAAGTTGATGACCTTATCTTCTAACTGGCAATTGTACAACCGGTTCATTTCCTGCAGGCAGGTCGGCGAAGTCACATTGGTCTCGATAAGGTAATCGCCGATAATGTCAATGCCGACAAAATAAAGCCCGAGCCGCTTGAATTCCGGCTTGAGGATCGAAATGATCTCTTCGTCGCGGCGGTTGATATTGGCCGCCAAAGGCTTGCCACCCGCAAAAAAATTGTTGCGGTGATCGTCTTGAGAATGCACGCGCAGGACCACGCCCAGCGGCTCTCCGTCCAGCAGCAAAATGCGCTTATCGCCGTGTTCGGCCGCCGGGATATATTCCTGCATAATAATGTCGCGGCTCCAGTTCTTGGTCAGCGTCTCAAGAATAACGATGGCGTTGGGGCCGTTCGCATTCAAATGAAAAACGGATTGTCCGCCGTAGCTGTTGGTTGGTTTTGCGATAACATCTTTCTCTTCTTTGAGAAAAGCCAACAGTTCTTTTTTATGAGAGGCGATCATGGTCCGGGGAACGATCGAAGTGAATTGCGAAGCCCAGATTTTTTCGTTGACGGTGCGGATCCCGAGCGGCCGGTTGATCACCGGAACATGGGCCGGCAAGAGATCTAAAAGCCAGGTGTTATGTAAATATTGATCGTTGAAGGGGGGGTCGGTCCGGATAAACACGACATCAACGTCATCGTCGGAAAGAACGGCCGCGCCCTTATTAATGAACGGCTGCTCTTCATCGAACTGCGGAAGGACTTCGCGGACATGGAATTTCAGCCGCTTGCCTTTGACAACCATGCCGCCGTTCGGAAGAAAAAACACGCTATGACCTTTGCGGTGGGCAGCCACCATCAAGGCCAAGGAGGTGTCTTTTTTTGCAATGACACTGTCCAACGATCCCATCAAGAATACATAATTCATATTCACCTCACAGCTAAGTGTTAAAGTATGCGAGCTTCATCGCTTCGAAACCCGTTTGAGGAAAATCATGTTTTTGCGGCTTCGAGGCGAAGGATTTCACGGGAAGCCGCCAATCCGGCAATACGCGCCAAAATGCGATAAACGTCAAACACGTTGATATTATGAGGGACCCCGCAGTCATTGTAAAGCATGGAATGCGGACATATTTTCTTAAACTCCATTCCTTGCGCATTGAGATTGTCGCGTTGCCCCTTCAGGCTATGGGACCGGTAAAATCCGCCGATCAGGTTATTTTCGATTTGGTAAATGCACACTTCGCTAACATCGTGCGCCGTGCTATAGATCGTCGGAACACCTTCCTGCAATAAAAATCGGTCAATCACTTTTGCGCTCTTGCCCACATGGAGCTTGTTGCGGTTTTTGCGGTTCAATTGCAAAATGTCGAATGGGTCCTCGACCGGCAGAACGCCCATTCCATAGGTTCCGGCGTCGGCTTTGAGAAAGATGAATGGCTTCTCGGCAATGCGGTGCTCATGGTATTTTTCTTCGATGCGCGCAAAGAGGTCCGCCGCCGCATCCGCCAGCCGCTGCCTGTCATCGGCGTTGTTGATATCGGCATGATCGACAACATTATAAATGCCAGTGAACAGCCACGGATCAATTCCCAGAATCCCGGACAGCTCGTCAATAAGATTGCGCGTATGATCAAAATGATCGGATTTCAAGCGGGAATGCCAACCCGCCTGAATGGAGGGATAGATCGGAACTTTTGAATTTTTAAGAATATCCGGTATCCCGGTCGTTAAATCATTATTCATGATGATCATGTCAATGCGTTCGCGGCCGGCCTCGTATTCCTGAAGGATTTTGCGGAAACAATGGATCTTAACAGATTGCCCGGTTGCCGTTTCTAATTCCACTGATTTGGCCTGGTTGCAGAATTCCGGCTGAACATCTAGGAATGTCGCGATCTTCGCATGAAAACCCGCCCGTTCGATGATGGTTTGCAAAATGCGGATGTTTTCCAAATACCAGGCGTTACGGGTGTGCTCTTCCGCAATGATAAGGATGTTTTTCCCCGTGGGCACGCGCGCTTTGATCGCCTCACCCATAAATTTCGCTGAATCTTCCAAGCCGTGCTCGCACAAGTTATTGAATCCGGCAGGAAAAATGTTCGTGTCGATAACAGCAATTTTAAATCCGGCATCCCGGATATCCACGGATGAATAAAGCGTCGGCGTGATCGCAGCCTCGTTTGATTCCAGCCATCGATGGATGTCCGTCTGCCGGGCCTGTATCAGATCGATGAAGAAATTTGTCCGTTGTTCAAAATGAACATTTGCCATATCTTCAGCTTCTCAGTTTATAACCGATCTTAAAAAGGTAAACCGTGAAAAAGAAAAAACTCACCGCCAAAAGAAAGGAAAGGCCGGCGCAAAATAAGATCGAAGTATCGGAGATCCCCGTAATGCTGTAACGGATGCCGTTGACCATATAAAACATCGGATTAAACCTGGAAAACTTCTGAACAATATTTGGAAGCATTGTAATGGGATGAAAAACTCCGCCCATCAGGACCAACGGGAGGATGCAGTAGATGTTCCAAACGTTGAGCATATTGAAATCTTCCGCCCACAGCGCCGAAATCATTCCGGCGCAGGAAAAGATCACCGACACCATGATCATGAAATAGAGCAAGACGATGGGATGATCGATGGGGATGGGCGCAAACGGCAGCGAGACCAGATAAACGCTCAAACAAACGATAAATCCCCTGGCAACGCCGCCGGCGAGCAAGCCCAGGACCATTTCAAAATAGGACAGAGGGGCCAGAAGGACTTCTTGGATATGGTTGTGCCACCGGGCGATAAAAAGGGACGATGTCGTGTTCTCGTAGGAGCTGGAGATCAAGTGCATCGTCATCAGACCGGGAATGATGAATCCCAAATACGAAAGTCCGGTGACGCTAAAATCAATGCGGCTGCCGATCGCCACGCCGAAAATATACATGAACAGGACCGACGAAATGAGCGGGGGGAAGATCGTTTGCGTCGCGACCGTCAGAAACCGATAAATCTCCCGTTTTGTTAACGTTAAAACACCGACCGGATTGACAACCATACCGTGTTTCTCCCCGATTATTCGTTGCCTGTGACTTCCAAGAAAACTGTTTCAAGCGATTTGTCGCGCAAGACTTCTTTCTTCTCGCCGATGCGGACGATGCGCCCATGATTGATGATGCCGATCGTTTTGCAGAGTTTTTCCGCCTCTTCCATGTAATGCGTGGTCAAAAAAATCGTTTTTCCCTCTTGATTCAATTGCGTCAAATAATCCCAAATGAGGAATTTCAGCTCAAGATCGCAGCCGGAGGTCGGCTCATCAAGAATAAGGATCTCGGGGTCATGGATCAGCGCCCGGCACAACAGCAGGCGCTTTTTCATGCCGCCGGATAAAGCGCGGTGCTTCACATTGCGCTTGCTCGTCAATTGAAACCGCTCCAAAAGGGCATCGGCCCGCCGGGCCGCCTCGCCCGGGAGGATCCCGAAATAGCCGGCTTGGTAAACTAAAATCTGATAGATGGTCAGGAAAGGGTCAAAATTAAATTCTTGCGCGCAAAGGCCCACAAGAGGGCGGGTCCGCACATATTCGGTCCGCGTATTATATCCGAAAATCTTAATCTCCCCGGACTTGAAGTTCGAGAGGCCGGTTAAGGCATTGATCGTCGTGGTCTTTCCGGCCCCATTGGGTCCCAAAAAAGCAAAGAAATCTCCGCGTTTGACCGAGAACGAAACATTGTCCAGCGCTTGCAGATCTCCGAAAAATTTGGTCAGATTGTTAATTTCGATGGCATGTTTTGAATCGCGCATGAAAAGCCTTTTCTAAACATTGCATTTCAAAGGTTTAATTTCAAGGCATCGACTTGTTCATTCGATGATTTCGATAGCGCCAAATACCACAAAGCGAGAATGTTTGCTCCGGGAAGAATGATTGGAACAATGAGCAGGCTGGATTTCTTGAGCCCTTTAAGAATATCAGAAAATAAGAAAACGGGAAAGATCAAATTGAAAAAAGGCACAAAAAAACCGATTGTCCATCGCAGCCGCCGGCCCGCCATTGCGACAAAATAAAACATTTGAATAATAGGGATCCAGATTAACCAGGGAAATTTTTTATTGAGTTTTCTTGCGATCCTCATCAGCGGATAGCAGATCAAGATATAAATCACCGTCAGAAAACAGGAAAAAAACATAAGGGTATCGCGGCGGATCTTCACGGGGACCTCATAAAGTTTTTTCTTAATATGCGAAAGCCTCTTCTTGAGCCGGGAACGGCTCTGCGCAGATTCTTGAGCGCGTGATTGAAAATATTGCTGGGTCTTTTTGAAGAAATCGCTTTGAAAAATCCGGTGGGCAACGGCGGCAATATCGGGCTTATTGGAAACTTCCGTTCTTCCTGTTGAAAGCGAAGGGAGAGTGACCGCGTTTACTGGCTTGACATCCGCAATCGGCGCAGGAGCTTCTTTGGGCTTGATCGCGGCCGGAGAGGGCTGCTCCTTAAAGATTTCCACCCCTTCAAGCGTAGCCGTATCCTTTGCTGGAGTTTTTTTGGACTCGGCGATAACGGTAGAAGAAATTTCCGGTTGGACCGTCGGCTGCGGCGGTTCACTCGCTTGGGCCGGCTCGATAACCCGATCTGATTCCGCAGGCTCCGCAAGTGGGGCTGTTTCCGGCTCCTCAGCGTTAGGCTGCCGTTGGTCGAGTACTGGCGGAACTGCTGTTGTTGGAGCCCCATCGATCGTTTGAATCTCGTCAAGATAATACGTAAGTGGAATGCCAGAACCGGTATCGATTTTGATCGATTCCTCATCGCGCTCGATGATCTCGCCCTCAATGGTTTTTCCGGAAAACAGATGCAAGATACTGGCGTGCGCGCTTGCGGCGGAAAAAACAACAAAAACTAGTATAGAAATCGTTGTTTTTTTAAATGATTTTTGGCAAAAAGGGAGCATATCAATTTACCGCGGCTGAAAAATTGCTTTCGAGAAATTGATGAAGACGCTCAATGATTTTATCAAGATCGACAAGTTGCATCAAGTCAGACCGGAGATGGGAAACATTAGCGATACCGCGCAAATAACCGGCGTAATGTTTACGGAAAGGAATAACGGGGTTACGCGCGCCGCCTTTGAACTGAACCGCTAATTTCAAATGCTCGATGCACAATTCAATTTTTTCTTCTAACGTCGGCACCGGCAGCAGCTGCCCGGTCCTTAAATAATGTTTTGCCTGTTTAAAAATCCAAGGATTGGTTATGGCCCCGCGTCCGATCATTACGCCGTCGCAACCGGTCTCAAACATGCGCTTGACGTCTTCCGGCGTTGTCACATCGCCGTTGCCGATCAAGGGGATGGAGATGGCTTTTTTGATGCGTTCAAGCCAAGTCCAGTCGGCCTGGCCGCTGTGAGCTTGACTGCGCGTGCGGCAGTGAACCGTCAGGGCTTTGGCCCCGGCTTGCTCGACCATTTTTGCCGCATCGAGAATGACGATGCTGTTGGCATCCCAACCGAGACGCGTTTTTACGGTAACCGGGAGCTTGGTGGCTTTGACGGTCGAAGCGACGATCCGCTCAAAAAGAGGGAGATTCTTAAGCAGTCCCGCTCCTTCGCCGCGGTGCACAAGGTTTTTCACCCAGCAGCCGCAGTTGATATCAATAAAATCGGGCTTGAATTGTTCGGCTTTTTGAGCGGCTTTTTCCATCGATGTCTCAATCCCGCCGAACAGCTGGATACCAACCGGGCGCTCTTCATCGGAAATCTGGATCTTCCTGGTCGCCCTGGGGATATCCCGAATCAAAGCTTCACAACTGGTAAATTCCGTATAGACAATGTCTGCGCCCAAATTCTTGCAGATAAGACGGAAAGCCCGGTCCGTGACATCTTCCATAGGAGCCAAGGCAATAGGTTTTTCAATTTGAATCGAGCCGATTTTCATAAGGAAAGATAATTATACACAAACGACAAAATATAGCAATGCCTATCGAAAACCCTTGCAATGTCAAAATGTATTTGCTACGGTATACGGTAATATTAATATATATATCAAAGTTTTCCTACCGAAATCTTGTTTGATTCTATGCGCACGACCATATCCTTTTACACATTCGGGTGCCGCCTAAACCAAAGCGAAACTGCCGTTGTTCGCCGTACATTTGAGGCTGACAAGCGCTACAAGATTGTCGATTTCAAGACTCCCGCCGACATTGTGGTTGTCAACACATGCACCGTAACAGAAAATGGCGATGCGGATACCCGTCAATTGGTCAATAAGATCAACCGGAACAATCCGAGCGCCCGTATTGCCTTGATCGGATGCCAAGCGCAAATCCAAAAAAACAAACTCACCGAACTGGCGAATGTCCGATGGGTTATCGGCAATGCGCGCAAAACCGATTTTCACTCCATTCTTAAGGAAACAAAGGACCGGGAAAAACCCTGCGTGATTACTCCGGCCATTCCCCGGGATAGCTTTACGGTTCCCATTGCGGGCATTGATCGTTCTCACACCCGAGCGAACCTCAAAATTCAGGATGGGTGCGACTTTTTCTGTTCGTTCTGCGAAATCCCGTACGCTCGCGGCCGCGCCCGGAGCCGCGCCTTTGAAGACATTGTCCTTGAGGCACGCGCCCTTGCGGAGGCTGGTCACAAGGAAGTGATTATCACCGGCATCAATGTCGGCACGTATAAAAATCAAAATAAGAATGTTGTTGATGTTGTCGATGCCCTTGAGCAGATCATGGAACTGAAAAGGATCCGGATCTCTTCCATCGAGCCGACAACGGTCCCGACGGGTTTGATCAAAAAGATGGCGAAACACACAAAACTCTGCCGGCATTTGCATCTTCCGCTGCAATGCGGCAGCGATACGATCCTGAAAGCCATGCGCCGAAAATATTCTGCCGATGAATTCGGTAATTTTGTGCGACAAGCCCATGATACCGTGCCGGGTATTTGCATTGGCACGGATGTCATCGCTGGTTTCCCCGGAGAAGCGGAGGAGCAATTCCAGGAAACGACAGACCGGCTGCGCGAATGGCCAATCAATTATTTTCACATTTTTAGTTATTCCCAAAGGAGCATGGCGCAAAGCCAAAAACTTCCGAAGGCGGTTGCAAAACACGATATTGCTGTCCGCAGCAAGATCCTGCGTGAATTGGGCCTCCGAAAGAGGCATGTATTCTACCAATCTCTTCTTGAAACTCAGCAGCCGGTCCTGTTCGAGCAGAGAAAAAACGGTTACTGGACGGGGCTGACCGATAACTATGCGCGTGTTAAAATAAAATCGGATCGCCCGTTGGCAAATCAATTTTTAAATGTTAGACTAACGCAGATCGACCATCAAGCTATTATAGGAGCCATCGATTAATCAATGAGCGAAAATGCCGACCCCAAAAATATAGCATCAACACCCACGAAGCAGCCGGAAGAGCCGGGCCGGCTCGAGGACCTTAAATCCGGGGTCCGGCGCCCGGAAAAAGGGGGGCGCGTCTGCATTACCTACGGCCGGGACCAAATCATGAACAAGCAAGTGGTTTCTCTGATCCGCGAATTCGGGATTGACCCGATCGTCATGCAGGATAAAACGAACAGCATGAAACCCATTGCGCAATTCTATACGGAACATCCAGAAATTTCCTTTGCGATCGCGATCCTTTCTGCCGATGACTGGGTTTATCCGAAGAACGGGAAGCCCAAAGACGCCTTGTTGTATGCCGACCAGCGGGTCATTTTCCATTTGGGTTTTTGGATCGGGCATCTCGGGCGCAATCACGTGTTCGCCCTTTATTATGACCAAAAAAGTTTTCGCTGGCCGACAGAACACTTCGATGTTATTTATACTCCTTTAGACAAGAATGGCCTTTGGAAAAAGGAACTCGGGAGACGATTAAAGGAAAGCGGCATCGAAACCACCGAAAAATAAGAAAATTAAGGATAAGCAATTTCACAAAAATGACTTTTCTTATCGCTGTTTCATGATAAAATGACCTTATGCGAATGACGAAAGCTGGTTTCACACTCGTTGAGATTATGATCGTTGTCTTGATCATCGCATTGCTGTCCGCGATTGCGATCCCGAATGTTCTGCGCGCCCGTATTAACGCCCACGATGCGTCCGCTCAAGCAGCGCTGAAAACAATCGCGACCGCCATGGAAACATACCTATCCACGAATAGCGTTTATCCCCCGAATACAACGGCCTTGATCGGAGTCACCCCGCCATATTTGCAAGTGGATTATTTTGATGGTAATCCCCATGGGGGGTTCACCTTCACGGTCGATACCTTAAACGCAAGTATCTATTCCGTGACGGCCGCGCCAGCAAGCGTTAATCTCGGGAGTGGCAGCTACACCATCACGACCGGTTCGGTTCTGGTCAAAAACTAGTTTATCCTCCGCATTTTTCTCCTCTCACTGTCCAAAAATTCGGCAAATTTAGGAAATTGTGTTATACTAGGCCTTCGAAAAAACTGTCGAACTAATTCTTTCCGTAGGCGGCCATGACGCATTATTTATTCAAATATTTCCGCATTGTAAACTTCGGTTTGATTTTCATTTGCGCGGTCGCCGGGCAAGATCTTTCTGCCGATACTTTTCGATCGCCCGCTATCCCGGACGCTATCGCGCAAACAAGCCGCGCATGCAATGAATTTACCTTTGATGCAACGCAATCGACGGTTCCTGTCTCATCCGATATAACATATTTCTGGAGCTTTGGCGACGGATCAACGGGCATGGATCCTGTCGTAACGCACACTTATTACCGTTCGGGAGACTATATGGTTAATCTGACGGTCACGGACAACTCTGGATTCGAATGCAGCTCGGCAACAACATCAAAGCTCGTTCGAGCCAATATCCCGCCCCGGGCCCTTTTAGTGAGTGACGACTCCGCCTGCGTCAATGAACCTATGGTCTTTGATGCGACAACAAGCTACGCCGAAGACAGCAAACGGCTGCGCTTTTCCTGGGATTTTGGCGACGGCGATACCCGCGAAGGCGGGGCGTATCATACAAAAAGCTATAACCGCGGCGGGGATTACACGGCCCGACTAACGGTCGATGACCAGAGCATGACCGCCTGCAGCACAGATACCGCAACCAAAAAAATCCGCATTAACGCGCCACCGATAGCCGATGCCGGCAACGATACGATCTTGCGATGCGGGAACAGTCCGGACGACCGAACGGTCCATTTTGACGCCTCGGCAACGAAAGACATCAATCAGGATCCATTGGAATATTTTTGGGACTTTGGCGACGGATATAGCGCGCACGGCATGGAAGTTTCCCATCAATATGACGATCCGGGCCAGTACGATGTCCGGCTGATCGTTTCGGACAATACGACACCGGCGTGCGGGATCGGAGTGGATTTTGTAACCGTAAAAATCGGCCAGCCGATGCGCGCTCACGCCGGCGATGATCTTGCGGCCTGTGTTGGACAGGAGATTGAATTTGACGGTTCCAATTCTTTTATGGAAACGCGAGGGACGGCCGCGGCGCAATGGATGTTTGGCGACGGAGCGTCGGCTGCCGGGTTATACGCAATCCACCGCTATAAGAGCCCGGGAACCTATCTCGCCACGCTAACGCTCGAAAACCAATTAAACTCAAGGTGTCCGGCTGCGTATGACACGCGCAAAATCACCGTGAGTACGCCGCCTTCTGTAAGCATCCAAATCAACGGATCAACATGTGTCGGAGATCAGATCTCGTTGCGCGCATCATCGTCGGCCGATCCGAATGGCGATGCTTTTGATTATTTCTGGAATTTTGGCGATGGAACGACATTCCAGGGAAATGCACGCGCAACGCATCGCTATGAGCAGGGAGGGTATTACCGCGTCAGCGTGGTTGTCGATGATAAAAAAGGATCGTCCTGTTCGGCCGCAGCGTCCGCCAAGGATATCCGCATCAACACGCCGCCAATCGCGGATGCCGGGACCAATCTTTCCTGCTGCGTCGGTCAAGAGGCTGTTTTTTCCGCGAAAGCCTCGAGCGATCTGGACGGCGAGCTTTTGATTTATACTTGGGACTTTGGCGACGGCACCAAGGCCCAAACGGATACTGTCCGCCATGCCTACGCGCAACCTGGGTCCTATAATGTCTTTTTGACCGTCGATGACCGCAGCGGCACCGCCTGCAGTCAATCCACCGACGGTTTTGTTGCTGTTGCCAAAGAAGTTCCGACCGCGAAAATTAACATTCGATAGTTTTTCCTGCGGCATTTGTCTTGACGGGCTAAAACTTTGGTATTATCATCGTCTAAATCAAACTGCAACCTTTCTTCAATGCCATGGACTGGGATCCTGACGCTCAAGTGAAATTTGATCAAATGATGGCAAAAGTTCCGGTTTTTTTGCGCGAGCTAGCCCAAAAACAAATTGCGGAAAAAGCCGAAGCTTTTGCCAAAGGCGAAAACCGTGACCAGGTCCTCGAAAAAGACATGGTTGACGCTTTCTTTAAGATCACGCCTTTCGGATTCCACGGGCCGATGAAGACCGACATGGAGTCCCTCGGCATCAACTACACGCAATACGGTCACCCCAAATAAAAGGAGAATCTCGCATGCCAACACCGACGAAAGCCTATGCCGCACCGGCCCCCGATAAAATGCTCTATCAGGAAACCATTCAACGCCGCGACCCCGGGAAAAAAGACGTTGTGATCGAGATCCTCTATTGCGGCGTCTGCCATTCCGACATCCATACCGCGCGCAACGAATGGGGCGGAACCCAATACCCGTGCGTGCCCGGCCATGAGATCCTCGGAAAAGTAGCCAAAGTCGGGAGCATGGTCACAAAATACAAGAAAGGTGATACCGTCGCGGTCGGCTGTCTTGTCGATTCCTGCCGCGCATGCCGCAGCTGCAAAGAAAATTTGGAACAACATTGCACGGAAGGGCCGATCTTCACTTACAACAGCCCAGAGAAACAAACGGGAGGAGTTACATATGGCGGATATTCGCAAACGATCGTTGTTGACGAAAATTTCGTTCTGCGCGTTCCGCAGAATTTGGACCTTGCAGCCGCAGCGCCGCTGTTGTGCGCAGGCATTACCACCTATTCGCCGCTCAGGCGGTTCAATGTCGGGAAAGGGCAAAAAGTCGGCATTCTCGGACTGGGTGGCCTCGGCCATATGGGTGTCAAATTTGCCGCATCGTTCGGCGCTGAGGTTTTTGTTTTTACTCGGTCGAAAAGCAAAGTTGACGACGCCAAAAAGCTTGGCGCCCGGGACGCTATTCTCTCGGTGGATGAGCGGCAGATGAATGCCCACGGGCAGTTTTGATTTTATTCTGGATACCGTATCTGCCAGTCACGATATTGACGCCTATCTGGCCATGCTAAAGCGTTCCGGAACAATCGTCTTGGTGGGAGCGCCGGAGAAGCCATTGTCCTTTGGCGCTTTCAGCCTAATTTTTCAGC
>JAKQAH010000184.1 GCA_029568545.1 Candidatus Omnitrophota bacterium | reverse complement strand
CTAACTCAAGAGGGCTATCAAAAAAGTGATTAATAAATTTCTTTGGTTTTCCGGACGGAGGGCGGTTTACATAAGATCTTAAAATCTCGAAATTTTTCCGGCCGTTAACGTTCGCGGGGTCTTCCAGCTCCGCTTGGCTCGTGCTGTTCAGCTCAAAATCTTTAGGATCGACCACCAAATCGCAATCGGCCAACTCGCCGAATTCCTTGATCTCGGCCGGCGTAAATTTCGCCTGCACCGGCCCTCGGCGGCCGAACATGTGAACTTCCTTAATATTGCTTTTGGCCAAAACCTCCAGGGCATGCCGGGCAATATCGGTCGTTTTCAATTCCTCGGTATTTTTGCACAGAATGCGGCAGACATCCATTGCCACATTTCCCTGCCCGATCACGACCGCCACCTCTCCGGAAAGGTCGAATTTCCGTTCCCGGTAATCCGGATGGCCATTGTACCAAGCGACGAATTCCGTCGCTGTATAACTGCCCGGCAGATCCTCACCGGGAACATCCAACTTGCGGTCCGTCTCCGCGCCGCAAGTGAAAATGATCGCATCATAGAACATCCTCAATTCCCGGACACTGATGTCTTTGCCGACATTCACATTCCCGAAAAACGTAAAGCCCGGAAGTTCAGCGGTCTTTTTGAAAACATTCGTCACATTCTTGATCTTGGCGTGATCGGGAGCGACGCCATAACGGACAAGCCCATAGGGGGTTGGCAGGCGGTCAAACATATCGACCATCACCTTTTGATCAGATTTCAATAGCGGCTGGGCGGCGTAAAATCCGCTGGGGCCGCTGCCCACAATCGCTACCCTTAATGGTCGCTGATCGGTCCCTAACTGAATGGCCATTAACGATCTCCTTTTTGTTTTTTGGGCGGGAAAAAGAATAAAATCGCTGAAATTTTTTTAAAATCTTAATTCACGTTATATCCTACATTTCTTTGTAATATTGTCAAGTTTTCTTCTTGACTTTAAAAGCAATTCTGATAATCTATTCCGCATGATTATCGGCGTTCCCAAAGAAATCTTCCCCGGAGAAAAACGCGCGGCCCTCACCCCCCAGTCAGTTGAACGGTTGGTCAAAAAAGGAGCGGATGTCGTTGTCGAATCCGGCATCGGATCCACCATTCACCTCAGCGATGATGACTATAAAAAGGCCGGCGCGACCGTTACGGACCGCTTGTCTGTCTTAACTTCCGCCGATCTTACCTTGCGGGTCCGCAAACCCCCTATTGAAGAACTCAGCCAGCTCAAAAAAGGCTCGATCCATATCAGCTTGCTCGATCCGTTCACCGAAACCCAAATTGTCCGAGAGCTCGCCCAGAACCAAATCAGCGCCATCAGCATGGGGATGATCCCCCGGACAACGATTGCCCAGAAAATGGATGCGTTAAGCTCGCAGGCAAATTTAGCAGGCTATGTTTCCGTGCTTTTGGCTGCCGAGAAAATCGACAAAATCTTTCCGATGATGATCACCCCGGCAGGAACGCTCGTTCCGACGCGTGTTTTTATCGTTGGAGCCGGCGTGGCCGGTCTTCAGGCCATTGCGACCGCCAAGCGCTTGGGCGCACGCGTTGAGGCCTTTGATACCCGACCTGTCGTAAAGCAAGAAGTCGAGTCGCTGGGGGCCAAATTTGTTAAACTTGATGTAGAATCCAGCCAAAATAAAGACGGCTACGCTACGGCGCTGACTCCCGAACAGATGGAAGCGCAGCGCCGGGGAATGCAAAAAGTTTGCGCCGCCTCGGATATCGTCATCACAACAGCTCAACTTTTCGGCAGAAAAGCTCCCGTGATCATCACAAAAGACATGATCGATCACATGAAGCCCGGGAGCGTTATTGTCGATATTGCCGTCGAATCCGGCGGCAACGTCGAAGGCTCGAAATTGGACGAAACGGTCAAGACCGAGAACGGCGTTTTCATCATCGGGCTGGGGAATCTCCCTTCCCGCGTCTGCGTTGACGCCAGCCAGATGTATTCCAGCAATTTGACGAACATGATCGAGACGTTTTGGAACAAGGAGAAGAAATCTTTCAATCTAGACCTTAATCACGAGATCATCAAAGGATGCCTGATCACGCATCAGGGCGCCGTTGTGCATGAACTGATAAAAGCGAAGGTTTAACCTATGGATCCCCAAACATTAATATTCCTTTTTTTCATCTTCGTCCTTTCGATTTTCCTCGGCGTCGAGCTGATTTCCAAAGTGCCTTCAACATTGCATACGCCGTTGATGTCCGGCTCCAATGCCATCTCCGGGATCACCCTGATCGGGGCCCTTGTTTCTGCCGGAACCCCGCATAATCAGATCAGCACTTTGCTGGGAACGCTGGCTGTCGTTTTTGCGACGATCAACGTCATCGGAGGATATCTCGTCACAGACCGAATGCTTGCTATGTTCAAGAAGAAGGCCCCAGGAGACAAAAAGTGAACCCAGCCATCATTATTAACATCACCTACATCGTTTCTGTGGTCCTTTTTGCCATAGGCCTTAAGATGCTGAGCTCCCCCGCATCCGCGCGCAAAGGAAATCTCGTTTCCGCCTTAGGGATGCTTTTGGCTGTTATCGCGACTTTGTTGACCAAAGGTCTGACCTTCCAATGGATCCTTGTGGGAATTGTTGTCGGGAGCCTCATCGGGGTTGCCGCAGCTTACTTTGTCGCCATGACAGCTATGCCGGAAATGGTGGCTCTTCTTAACGGGTCCGGCGGCCTGGCCAGCGTTTTGGTCGCTTGGGCCGTTTATCATTTTGCGCCAAACTCTGATATCTTCACGACGATTACTATTTTCTTATCCGTTCTGGTCGGCGGCGTGACATTTACGGGCAGCGTGATCGCTTGGGCCAAGTTGAGCGAAAAAATCTCCGGAAAACCGTTCCTCTTCGCCGGGCAGAAGATCGTGAACTTTCTTATTTTAGGGGCGATTCTTGTCTGCGGAATTATATATACGATGCATCCGGCCGCTAATTATCCTATCTTCATCGGAACCGTGATCCTTTCTTTGATCCTCGGCGTCCTGGCCGTCGTCCCTATCGGCGGCGGGGATATGCCCGTCGTGATTTCGCTGTTAAACAGTTATTCGGGGATCGCCGCTTGTTTCACCGGGTTTGTTATCCAAAACACTGTTTTGATCGTGGCCGGCTCGCTGGTCGGAGCCAGCGGCATTATCCTGACGCAGATCATGTGCAAGGCCATGAACCGCTCGTTGACCAACGTCCTTTTCAGCGGATTCGGATCGGCGGTCCAGAAAAAAGGGACAGCAGTCCAAGGCGAAATCAAGCCTATCACGCCTCAAGACGCTTACTTGATCCTGGAAGCCGCTTCTTCCGTTGTTTTTGTCCCGGGCTATGGTATGGCCGTTGCTCAGGCCCAGCATGTTGTCCGCGAGCTTGGCGAGCTCCTCGAAGCAAATGGCGCAGATGTCAAATATGCTGTTCATCCTGTTGCCGGCCGCATGCCGGGGCATATGAACGTCCTTCTGGCCGAAGCCAATGTTCCTTATGACCATTTGGTCGATATGGACCAGATCAATTCCAATATCGCCTCCGTAGATGTTGCGCTGGTCATCGGCGCTAATGATGTTGTTAATCCGGCCGCCCGTCATGATGAAGCCAGCCCGATCTACGGCATGCCCATCATCAACGTTGATCAAGCCAAGACCGTTTTTGTGCTGAAACGTTCCATGCGCCCGGGATTTGCCGGCATTGAGAACGAGCTTTTCTACAAAGAGAATACCCGCATGTTGTTTGGCGACGCCAAAGAATCCGTTCAAGGCCTTGTCGCCGAATTCAAAAGCAGTTAACTTCCTTTTTTCAGATACCATCCTTCAGGAAATACCCATAAAAAAAACGGCGGAAGCTTTCGCTTCCGCCTTCTCTTTGGGGGAGAAAATCTTTTACCAGGGCGGGCCAAAGCCCACCCTAGTATTAGGCCAGACTTGCTGACTTTTTGGGGGAGAAATTCTTACTCTTCCACTTGATCTCGATATCCAGCGTGTGATGGAACCGCACGCGCATAAATTCGCGGTTATGGTTAATGTAAAATGAGCCTTTGACGTGAAAACTAAAGGTCTCAATGCCTTTTTTGGTATCGTAAGTTTTGCGGATAAAAACCAGCGGCGTTCGTGAGGTCATCCGGTCTTCCCTGGCCCAGTCAACCGTATAAGAAAACCCCTTAGAAACCTGGGTTTTGCACTGCTCATCCTCTGTTTGGGAATATATAGAGAAGGCCTTTATTCTTTTGCTGATATCGATCCGCTTTTTGTATAGGATTTCCTTCATGCTCTCCCCCGTATCCTGCTGCAGAACTTCTTTGGGCCATTGCTGTCAAATAACATTGAAAGTATAGCATCCTCAAGACCCCAAACAAGGGGATACGGGCGGTTTTGGGAAAGCGTTTCCCGAAATCGACTCCGACGGAGAAATCCGGCACATAAAAAACCCGGTCAAAAATGCTTAATCTTTAATGCTTGGAATAGGAGAGTTTCCTGAAGAATAAGACGAGAGGGATTTTAAGGCTTTTTACCAAAAGAAAGAGGCAGGCGGGGCTCCTGACCGGCAAACAGGCGTCGGATATTGGGCCGATGCCTCAGGACAACAAAAATGCAGAGAACGCAGCCCAGGCAGATAATCATGATCTCTTGTCCGGTCAAGGCCATAATAATAGGAAGGCAAGTGGCTGCAATAATCGATGAAACCGAAACGATCCTGGTTATTAAAAAAACAGTAACCCAGGCTACAAAGGTCCATACCAGCACGGGCCGAATAGCCGCAAGACTTATTGTTAATCCAATGAGGGCGCCAAAACTGGTTGCTATTCCCTTACCGCCTTTAAATTTAAGAAAGACCGTCCAATTATGCCCGCAGACAACAATGACCGAAAAAAGAACGCGATGCAGAGTTTCAGTAAATCCAAGAATATCAGGTAAAAGAGCAACGGCCACGATCCCTTTAAGAATATCCAATAACAGGACTATGATCCCCGGACCTTTGCCTAAGACGCGAAAAACATTCGTCGCCCCGACATTTCCCGACCCGTGCCTGCGGATGTCGATGCCTTTGTATATCCTGCCGAAAATATAAGCGGTCGGGATCGCACCGATCAGATATCCTAAAATCAGGCCGATAATGATCATAAATAAGCTCCGTTATTAAGGACTCACCGTTTCCAAAGGCACTTGATGTTCGGGGCAAATCTCCATATGCGGCGCATACCGTTTTCCATCGATGGGGCAATATTTAACAACCGGCGCTTTCCCTCCAACCGATTGGGTAATGGCCTGGACGGCGGTCTGCGCTTCCTCATCTTCGCGGATCTGTTTTTCCAAATTCCGGAGATCTTCGTCGCTCAGAGGTTTGCCGCTGATGGCCCCGGCTACGGCCGACAGCGCCTCTTGAGCCTCTTGCGAAGTTTCATTTCTCCCCTGCCCAACCGGCGCAATCGTCCGGCATCCGCTCAGAATCAAGACAACACAAAAGAATACCATGAAACGGGGAACAAACGATCTTTTGTTAAAATGATAGTATTTAGTCATTATTGGATAAAACGCATGCGGGTTAACGGCCAATAGATGAATTCGGCCCGGCCGATAATATTTTCATAAGGCACAAAGCCCCACACCCTGCCGTCGGAACTGGAGGCGCTGTTGTCGCCCAGAACAAAAACATGGCCTTCCGGGACCCTGAACGGCTCTCCTTCCCGTCCATACTGCGTGCCGTTGTAATAGAAAACCTTTTTGATCGAAGGCTCCTCAGCCGTAAGGCCGTCGATATAAATATGCCCTTCTCTGATCTCCACTTCTTCCCCTTCAAAAGCGATCAGGCGCTTGATGAAATCCCGGGAAGGATCCGAAGGATAGATAAAAACAATCACATCCCCGCGCTTGGGCTTGGCAAATCCGGGAAGCCGCTTATCCTTTGTAAAGGGAACTTTCGGGCCATAACGGAGCTTATTGACCATGAGCCGATCGCGCTCCAACAGCGTCGGTTTCATGGACCCGCTGGGGATTTTAAACGCCTGGATAAAAAACGCGCGAATGAACATCGCCAGGATGAACGCGATCACGATCGATTCGATCCACTCCCTGGCCGGAGATCCTTTTTTCCAAAATTTGTTTTTCATGACCCTCCTATAATTTTAAAGCCGCCAAAAAAGCCTCCTGCGGGATCTCAACATTCCCGACCTGTTTCATGCGCTTTTTCCCTTCTTTTTGTTTTTCCCAAAGTTTCCGTTTACGCGTGATATCGCCGCCATAGCATTTGGCAGTAACATTCTTGCCGACGGCCTTGACCCTCGCGCTGGAAATAATGCGGCCGTCGCAAGCGGCCTGCACGCGCACCTCAAACAGTTGTTGGGGAATAAGGCTTTTGAGTTTCGTTACAAGCGCTAGGCCTTTCTCATACGCGTGATCTTTATGGACCAGGCACGAAAACGCGTCACACACCTTATCGTTAAGAAGAATATCCAGCTTGGAGATCTTTGCCTCATGATAGCCCTTGAATTTGTAATCGATCGAGCCATATCCGCGCGTGATCGACTTGATCATGTCATTGAAATCGACGATCACTTCCGAGAGCGGAATATCAAAGATGATCTTCATGCGGTCCGAAACATACTGGCTTTCGACAAAGACCCCGCGCTTTTGCTTGGCCATCTCCATTACGCTGTCCATATGCGCGACCGGCGTCAGGATCGTCACGGTCAAATAAGGCTCCTCAATGTTGTTGATCTGAGAGCTATCGGGAAGTTCCGTCGGACTCTCCAACTCGATCGTTGTTCCGTCTTTTTTATGGACAAGGAACTGAACATTGGGCGTTGTCAGAATCAGGTTGAGGTCATATTCCCGCTGCAGCCGTTCCTGGACAATGTCCATGTGCAGAAGCCCCAAAAACCCGCACCGGAACCCGTTGCCGAACGACTGGGACGTTTCCGGTTCATAAACAAGGCTGGGATCGCTGAGACGCAATTTTTCGATGGCTTCGCGCAGCGCCAGAAAATCCTTGGTGTTCACCGGATAGATCCCGCAGAATACCAGCGGATTCAAATGGCGATAGCCTTCCAAAGGCTTGGCCGTAGGACGGGCCGCCTCGGTGATCGTATCCCCGACGCGGACATTGCGCGGCTCGTGAATGTTGCAGGTGAAATATCCGACCTCGCCGCAACATAGCTCCTTGACCTTTACGGCTTCGGGTTTGAAAATCCCGACTTCCTCGATGGTGTGTTCCTTATCCATATGCATCATCTTAATGCGCATGTCCGGGCGGATCGCTCCATCGAAAATGCGGACATAGATAATAATGCCCTTATAAATATCGTATTTCATGTCAAAGATCAGGGCTTTGAGAGGGTCCGTCTCATCTCCGTCGGGAGGGTGAATGAACGCGACGATCTTCTCAAACAGCTCTTTAATGCCGATCCCCTCTTTGGCGGACACCAGCTGGATATCCTCTTCCTTGAATTTGAGGATCTCCATCATCTGGAGCTTCGCATGGTCAAGGTCAATGCTGGCAATGTCGATTTTATTCAAGACCGGAAGGATCTCGAGATTATTATCGATGGCCAAATAAAAATTGGCCAGAGTTTGGGACTCGACGCCCTGCGAGGCGTCCGCGACCAAAAGCGCGCCTTCGCATGCCCGCAGAGATTTCTCCACCTCATAAGTAAAGTCCACGTGCCCGGGCGTATCGATCAGGTTGAACACATAGGTTTTGCCGTCGTCCGCTTGGTAATCGATGCGCACCGCCGAGGCTTTGATCGTGATCCCGCGCTCCCGCTCCAGATCCATATCGTCCAGCAGCTGGTTCTTGAACTTCCGCTCATCAATCGCCCCGGTAAACAATAAAAACCGGTCAGCCAAAGTGGATTTGCCATGATCGATATGGGCAATGATGGAGAAATTGCGGATGAGGGACTTATCCATGGGCGTTGATATGCTTGATCATCTCTCCCACCACTTCATCAATGGAAAGATGCGTGGAATCAATGAAGACCGCGTCATCGGCTTTTTTTAAAGGACCGACGCTGCGCGTGAGATCTTTGGTGTCGCGCGCCTTTAATTCCGCCGTCAGCCTCTGCGCATCGACGTCATTCCCTTTCTCCCGGAGTTCGCAAATGCGCCTGCGGGAGCGCTCTTGAAGATCGGCATCAAGGTAGAATTTATAAGACGCTTCGGGAAAGACCACCGTGCCGACATCGCGGCCTTCGATGACCGCTCCGTCTTTCTTGCCGATGGCCCGCTGCCACTCGACCATGATCGCGCGCACGCGAGGAGCTGAAGCCACGTGGAATGTCTTGTTGGTCACTTCGATGGTCCGGATGTCTTCGCTGACATCTTTGCCGTCTAAAAGCACCTTCACGCCAGCACCATGGTTCTGGAGATCGATCACGGTGCTCCGGGCCAAAGCGACTAAGGCTTCCTCACTCCCCAGGTCCGCGCCTTGCCGGATGGCTTTCAGGGTCAGCGCCCGGTACATCGCCCCGGTATCAAGATAGGAGAGCTTCAATTCCTTGGCGAGCCGCTTGGCAACGGTGCTTTTTCCGGCCCCGGCCGGCCCGTCGATCGTTACAATTTTTGGTCCTTTATAAGGCATACTGGCTCATGCATAAACCGCATTGTTTCGGCGTTGGAATCTTAATTCAAAAGATTTCTTTTTTCTTGGGCCTTGATGAAATAATTCAAAAGGGCTTTGTGGTCCCGGCTCACGATCGCCTTGCGGAAATGCCCGAGATATTCAATGCACTGGTCAAGCGCATTAAGAATATTTTTCGGATTGGCCATGCAGATATCACTCCAGACCTGCGGCGAGGAAGCGGCCACCCGGGTTGTGTCTTTCAGGCCCTGAGAACCATACTCGAGAAATTCCGGAGGGATCCCCGAGATCAATCCGTAAGCCAGCAAGTGCGGCAAATGGCTGACATACGCCAAAGCCCGGTCATGCTCCTCCGCCCCCAGGATCTTGACTTGCATGTTGAGCTTTGCCCAAAACAGCTTGATCTTCTCCCTGGCAAAAGGATTCGTCTTTTCCGTCGGGGTAATAAGGCATCTCGCCCCCTCGAAAAGGTCGGCTGAGGCATTGGCGACGCCTTTTTTCTCCGAGCCCGCTAATGGATGCGATCCGACAAAGAACGTGGGATTGGCGAGAGTCTTTTCCGCATGCTCCATGATGCTGGCCTTTGTGCTCCCGACATCGGTCACAATACAGCTGCGCTTAAGATATGGATCAATGGTCGTAAACAGCTTGATAATGGAATCGACGGGGGTTGCCAAAATCACCAGATCAGCGTTGCAGATGGCCGTCTTGACATCCAGACATGGCGTATCAATCGCGCCCATCTGGACAGCCTGGTCGAGCGCCCCCTGCCGATGCGAGAGTCCAATGACTTCGCGCGCCAGCCCGTGTTTTTTGATGGCGAGCCCCAAGGAACCGCCCATAAGACCAACACCGACAATCGTAATTCTTTTGAATAAATAGGATCGTAAAAGCATTTCTCTAAAATCTTTCTCCCGCTCATGACAAATATTTTTCCAATATTCGACGGCAGGTTACCTTCCCCGCGTTGTTTTCCATCGACATTCCGGAATCCTCCGCGGAGGAAGAAAATGAATGTAAATTAAATTTCACGAGAGACCGCCGAAGCGATCTTCTTCAAATCTTCCATCAACGTTTCGAATTGCCCGGGAATCAGCGATTGCTCGCCATCTGAAAAAGCCTCCTCCGGACATTCGTGGACCTCGATCATCAATCCGTCGCATCCGGCCGCAACGCTGGCCTTCGCGACATTAGCGACAAGCTTTCTCACGCCGGTCCCGTGGCTCGGGTCCGCAATGACAGGCAGATGCGAAAGCTCCTTAACAAGCGCGACCGCGTTGATATCGAACGTATTGCGGGTCGATGTCTCAAAGGTCCGGATCCCCCGCTCGCAAAGCAATACATCAAAGTTACCATTCGACAGGATATATTCGGCGCACATGAGCCATTCCTTGATATTAGCGCTCATGCCTCGTTTAAGCATGACGGGCTTTTTGGTCTTGCCGATTTCTTTAAGAAGCGAGAAGTTTTGCATGTTGCGGGCGCCGATTTGCAGAATATCGGCATACCGGCAGATCAGGTCCAAGTCTCTCACATCCATGACTTCCGTGATCGTAGCCATCCCGAATTCTTTGCCAGCCGCGGACAAATACTTCAGCCCCTCTTCGCCCAATCCCTGGAAATCGTAAGGCGATGTCCTCGGCTTAAAAGCGCCGCCGCGCAGAACGGTCGCTCCGGCTTTTTTCACCTTGCGCGCGATCGAACGCATCCCTTTTTCGCTTTCGACGGAACACGGCCCCGCCATCACGAAGATCTTTTTCCCTCCGAAATGAACTTGCTTATTGATCTTGACCACGGAGTTCTCTTTTTTGAACTCGCGCGAAACCAGGCGGTAAGGCGCCAAAACAGGGATGACCTTCTCGACGCCGGGAAAAACCTCCAGGGGAGTTACGCGCAAAACATCTTCCGGCCCGATCAGCCCAATGACGGTCCGCTCGACCCCCCGGGAAATGTTGGCCTTCAGGCCGAGTTTCTTGGTTTTCTCGACGATATGCTTGATCTGTTCTTCGGTCGCATTCGGTTTAAGGACAATAATCATAGAATTTCCTTTAGCGATTTGATGAACCGCTGATTTTCCTTGGGGGTCCCGATAGTTACCCGGATAAACCCTTCCAGCCCCCAAACGGTCATATCCCGGACGATGACGCCTTTGCGAAGCAATGCCCTGGAAACTTCCGAAGCATCTTTGGCCACATCCAAGAGGATAAAGTTTGTATGGGTTTTAATAAATTTCAATCCGAGACCGCAAAAACTCCTGTAAAGAAACTGCCGCTGCCCGGCGATCCGTGTGGCAAGATTACGGTAATACGCCTGATCCTTAAGGACGGCCATGGCCGCGGCCTGCGCCAGAGAATTGACGTTGAACGGCTCCCGGATGCGGTTCAACAGGCCGATCAATTCCGCATTGCCGATCCCGTAGCCGATCCGTAATCCGGCGAGACCATAGATCTTGGAGAACGTCCGGGTGACAATGATATTTTTGTGCGCCCGCAAAAGGCCGATCGTATCCGCATAATCCCTGGCCTTAACATACTCGAAATAGGCTTCGTCAAAGAAAACAAGAACCTTGTTCGAAAGGCCTTTGAGAAAGCCAGTCACTTCTTTCTTGGTCAGATACATGCCGGAAGGATTATCGGGATTCCCGAGAAAAATGATCCTTGTCTTTTTCGTGACCGCCTTTTTCATGGCGGCAAGATCATAACGAAACCCTTTGAGGGGGATCGCTTTGACCGTCGCGCCTTCGACGCGCGAGGCAATGTCATAGATCATGAACGAGGGCTTAGCGATGATCACTTCATCGCCCGGGCCGGCAAAAGCCCGGACAGCCAGGATGATCAATTCATCTGAACCGTTGCCGAAAATCAGCTGATTGGACGATACCTTGAGCTTCTTGGCTAAAGCCTGGCGCAGATAATAGCAGTCCCCGTCGGGATAGCGGTTCAGCTCGCGTGACGCTCGCTGAATAGCCTTGAGGACTTTGGGCGAGGGGCCGTACGGGTTCTCGTTGGACGCCAGCTTGATGACATCGCTGACACCTAATTCCCTTTTGACTTCCTCGATAGGTTTGCCCGGGATATACGGCTTGACCTTCAGAATTGTCTTCTTAACGATGCTTTTCATGCTAGACCGGATACGAACCGACGACCTTAAGATATTTGCACATGCCTTCCAGCTGACCTAAGGCATTCGTGACGTTTTTGTCCAATCGATGCCCTTCAAAATCGACAAAGAAATAATAGTCCCAGGCTTTTTTCTTCGATGGCCGCGATTCGATCTTGGTTAAATTGATTTTGTTCTTGTAAAAAGGCGTTAACATCGCGTGCAGCGCCCCCACACTGTCTTTGATGGAAAAAATAATCGATGTCCGGTCCTTTCCGGTCGGGGGCACATCATGGGCGGAAATAATCAGGAATCGCGTCATATTATGCGCGACGTCCTGGATATTGCGTTTTAGGACCCGGATATTGTAGATCTTGGCCGCCTCGATCGAAGCAATGGCGGCGGCATTTCTTTCGCGCAACACCCGTTGGACAGCATCCGTCGTGGATGCCACCCAAATCTCTTTGGCCTGCGACGGAGGCAGATTGGCCAAAAGCCAATTCCGGCATTGCCCGAACACATTCGGATTGGAATAAACCTTTTTGATCTTTTTTATGTCGCCATTCGCCAGAAGATTGTGGGAAACTTTCAACAAGCGCTGCGCGCATACCTTCAGCTCGGAATCAACTAAAAGATCGACGGTATGCGTAACGGCCCCCTCAATGGAATTCTCGACCGGGACCACTCCGTAATCGCATTCCCCGTGCTCAACCTTATCGAATACCTCCGCAATGCTGCTGCAGGAAACATAATCTACCATCGAGCCAAATTGCTGTTTGGCGGCAATATAAGAAAACGAGCCGATGGTGCCAAGATGCGCGATATGACTGATCTTTTCCAGGGCCAAAGAGCTCGACATGATCTCGCGATAAACGGCCTCCAGGGCCTCTATGGTCATCGGCCCTTTATTCAATTCCTTGATCCTCTTGAGAACTTCTTTTTCGCGGGCGGGCGAATAAATACCGATCTTATTTCGCGCCTTGATTTCTCCGATATCGCCGCTGATCTCCGCGCGCTCATTCAGCAGGCGGACGATCTTTTCGTCGATTAAATTAATTCTGTTGCGCAGATTCTTCAGGTTCATTTTCTAAGTCCTGTTGTTTTGTTTCCCCTGTAAGGTTTTCCGTCATATTTTCTGGCATTGGCCCAGGCTCGTTTGCCTGCGGGTCCATCGCCCGTTCCACATCCAAAATTCCGGTTTCGTCGTTAAGCTCTGCTTTTTCCTGCGCCGCCGCTTCGCGCTCCCTGGACGCTTCCTGAAAAGCATCTTCAACGCTGAGCTTTTGGTTGCTGCTGTTTTCCGCGGCCGGTTGCAAGGTGGGAAATTCCTCTAATGTCGGAAGATCATCGAGCGATTTCAAACCGAAATATTCCAGGAACTGCTTTGTCGTTCCAAAAAGATACGGGTGGCCCGGAACGTCTTTGCGGCCGACAACCTTGATCAGCTCCTTGCTTAAGAGATGCGCCACAACACCGTCAGAATTAACGCCGCGGATCAGCTCGATATCGGATCGCGTGACCGGCTGCTTGTAGGCAACGATC
>JAKQAH010000168.1 GCA_029568545.1 Candidatus Omnitrophota bacterium | reverse complement strand
CCGTTTGTTCTCCCCGATCCCAGCACGACCGGTATTTTGATTCATAGGCAAAGCGAAACGCGACATGATCTTCGAATGGAATCAAATCAAAACCCCGTTTGCGGATTCCTTCGAGAATTCCTTCTTCCAGCAAAAGCCCGTCCGGGTCGGACACAAGGGTCAGGCGGGATACTTTCGGGGTAAATTCTTTTAAGACATGATCGCGCCAGCTATTCATTAATGATTCCCCTCCACGCGAATTACAAGCAGCGGCGACATATCGGGATAGATTCGGTTTTTTTGATCAAGCTGTTCATTAAAAATCTTCTCTTCCTGATTCAGGAGGGCCAAACGATGATTGCGGACTTGAGACAGACCAATCCTTCCTATCATCCTGCGACGTGCGGCGAAGGCATATTCGCCTTTCTCGCGCTCGCGAATCATTCGTGTCCGGTGCTCTTGAAGTAAATCATCATAGATCGCTTTCCCATGCTCCTGGGCCACTTTTTGCAGTTCATTAAAAGACGTGAGAGAGGCGGACGAATCCACAACGGATAGAGTCTGGATTTTTTCGACCAAAAGCGTATTCCAGATGTGTCTGGCCGTCGGCATCAATACGGCGCCACTGTCTGCTAAAAATAATGGCATTATCCTTCGACGATTCCACCCCATTGTGGATATGGCAATTTGCCATAAAGACCATAACCCGCTGATCTCTTGCGATATGCTGGGAAGGGAAACCACAGGAATCGGTTGCCCGGAAACAAACCGGGGAAGCCGCATGGCCAACCCGCGAATTTTTGATTCTTCCAGAGTAAAGTGCCGGGCGGCCGGAAAACGTTCTGCCTCCTTGCCGGTAAAGACAACATCCTCATCATATTGACCGTCAGGCCAGGTAAGCTTCCAGCCTTGGCTCTTCCTTTCAGCCCGACCGCCGTTTGCCTGGAGATAACTGACCGTCATGCGTTCCACCCAATGAGGCAAGGGATGGCCGAGCAGTCGTTGCGCTTCAGACGGCTCCAGATCTTCCGCTTTACCGAGCACAGCAACGGTATTCTGCGCTTCACGAACCTGTTCCTGCATGCGGGTTACAACACTTTCCACGGAAGCCTCAATTTTATCGGGATTGCGGATCGCGTCGATATACATTTCGTCAAACATCTTGCCTGCCTGGCCGGAGTCGAGGACATCGCCGGTCTTATCAATACCGAATTCCTCAAAAATGATGGCCAGTTTCTGTTCCAGCACTTCGCGGACCCGATGTTCGACCGAGCATTCAAAAACGAAATTTACCGCGCGGACAACGTGCGACTGCCCGATGCGATCCACGCGGCCGATCCGTTGTTCAAGCCGCATCGGATTCCA
>JAKQAH010000138.1 GCA_029568545.1 Candidatus Omnitrophota bacterium | reverse complement strand
CCAGTGGTCGACTACAGATACCTTGTTCTTTCCGCTCCCGACGGAGCGAGTCTTATCTCTTGTTTGCCGGATACCCCCATCGGTCAGCGAGAGGGCGTCGGCATAGACGTCCATGTCGGTTTTTGCCGGAATATAGAAGGTGATATGCATGGCGTCATTTAGCCACCACAGGAACTTGCCGTCCATAAATCCGCGGTCTATGGCCAAAGAGACAATCGCGGCATGGTCCTTGAGGTTTGTAACGGCTTGCTGGACGACTTCACGGGCAAGCGCGATATCGCCGACTTCAATCTTGGCAAAACGGAGGGCAAGTGGAAGGCGGCTTACAGGCTCCCAAACCACCCATATCTTGAAGCCAAAGACGGTTTCCAGGACTTTTCGGATTCGTCCTTTCCGTCGCCGCAAGTCCGGCGCTTTTTCTTTGACAACCTTGCCGCACCCTTCGCACTGCTCAGTTGACTGGATTTCCGAAGCATCCATGACGGCCTGGATTCTTTTGGGAAAAAAGCAATGGGCGGCAAGGATAGTCACAACTCCGTTAAAGAGCCGCTCTAAAGCGGTCGCTAAAATGGCCTGGACGTATGAGGCAATGGAATCCGGACAATAGGGGCCTCGGATCGCTGAAGGCTGTTCGTCGTCATGGACTGCAGAACCGCCATTGGGCACGGAAACAGGCGCTTTCTTCCCTCTGGCGCAGGTCCCTTCTCGGACCTGTCTGCCGTTGAATCCTACCAGGCGCATTAGGGACTGGGAGTGAAGGATAACGGGATCAATATGCCAGAAGAAGCGAAGTCCGGCCACAATGCGCATGAGGTAAATCAGTATTACCGCCGAGAACTCTATATTGCTGGAACGTATCTTTTTGCCGGGATCAAGCGTCGCAAAAAGTTTCATGATCCCAAGTTCTTCCAGGAAATAGAAGAACTCGTCAAAAAGTCCGGCTTCTCCGAGGCCATAGATCTCGGATATTTCCTTGCCATCGGCAAGGTCCGAAGCGATCCCCGCTTGATCTCTGGAAGCTGTGGACCAGGTAAGCCGCTCAGCAATCTTTCGCGATGCATCGTTAATCAGCCCCATGGGAAAACCTCCTACGAACGGTTTTTCCCATGGTTATCTACACTAATTTACTCACCATGTCCCGCGCTTGACCGGCTAATGTTTTGCGTCGGTCGTGGAAAATCGGTTGTTTTTTCTTCCATTTTGCACATGCAAAATGGTTTTGCTTCCCTGATTCTGGTTTATGTTCTTCTCGATTTTCTTCCTTCGCTGTCAAC
>JAKQAH010000111.1 GCA_029568545.1 Candidatus Omnitrophota bacterium | reverse complement strand
GCTGACGCGAAGAGATGGAGGAGTCCGGATTTTGTGTGAAAAAAAAGGATGATCAATTTATACCATGCATGAGTATTAAAGCCGTCTCTGGTATTCTAGGGATGAAATTCTGGTACACTAACTGACATATACCATTCAGATCAGAGATAGAAACGACCGGATGCGGGAATGATTGCATTATTTACGGAGAGAGCAAACATGATAAAAGGGCGTTCCATGTATTTCGTCATTTTTCTTATCGGGATTCTCGGGCCATGCATGACATCATCCACAGGATTTGCGGTGGAGGATTGTCTCCAGGCGGCGCTTCAGGAAATCGATGAGAAGACCGTTCGCGCGCATGTGAAATTTCTCGCCGACGATCTATTGGAGGGGCGGGGAACCGGCTCGCGTGGAGAACATCTTGCCGTGCGGTATATCGCATCCCAGATGGAGGAGATCGGGCTGCTTCCTGGGGGAGAAGACGGCTCGTATTTTCAGAAAGTGCCGATGGTTGGAACCACACCCGATCCGTCCATGTCGCTTCGTTTTCATATAAACGACCGGGTTGTTTCGGCGATCTATAGCGAAGAGTTTATCGCAATAGCTCCTTTGCAAAGGGAAGAAATGCATCTGAAGGAAGCGGAATTGGTATTTGTCGGTTTTGGAATTCAAGCCTCGGAATATGAATGGGACGATTACAAAGGCGCCGATCTACATGGCAAGGTTTTGCTTTTTTTGAATAACGATCCCGACACTGGCGATCCGCAATTTTTTGGCGGAAAAGCAAGGCTGTATTACGGCCGCTGGACTTATAAATATGAAATGGCGGCCAAGATGGGAGCGGCGGGCGTGTTGATTATCCACACGAATCCGTCCGCCGGATATCCCTGGCGAGTGGTTCAATCGTCCTGGTCTGGGGAAACATTTGCTTTGCCTTTATCCGAACCAGCACCGGAGATGCAAGGGTGGATTACGGAAGAGAAGATCGAGGAAATCCTAAAAGCGGCGGATATCGACCTCTCTTCTCTTTACGACGCCGCGCAGAAAAAGGATTTTCGTCCTCGGTCTTTGGGAATTCGAGTATCCCTCGATATTCAATCCACCATTCGAAGTCTCGAGGGGATCAATGTTTTGGGACTGCTTTCGGGAAGCGATCCCCGGTTGAAAGAGGAAGCGGTGGTTTTCACGGCCCATCACGATCATCTGGGAATCGGCGATCCCGTCGATGGCGATACGATTTACAACGGCGCATTGGATAACGCTTCGGGAATCGCTTGTATGTTGTCTGTCGCCAAAGCCCTTGCCGGATGGACTCCACGCCCCAAGCGATCGATTTTATTTATGACTGTGACCGCCGAAGAATCCGGTTTGCTCGGCTCGGATTATTATGCGAAACATCCTACGTTTCCGGCCGGAAAGATCGCGGTGAATTTTAATATGGATGGAACGAATTTATTGGGAAGAACGAAGGATTTAGTGGTGCTCGGTTTTGGGAAAACCGATTTGGACGATCCGTTGCAGAACCTTGCGGCTCTTCAAGAGCGCGTCGTTCTTCCCGATCAGATGCCGGAGAAAGGATCGTTTTACCGGAGCGATCATTTCAGCTTCGCCAAGACCGGCATTCCCAGTTTATCGTTTGAAACCGGCCTGGATGTCATCGGAAAGCCGGAGGGCTGGGGCAAGGCGCAGGTCGATGAATATATCGAGAAACACTACCATCAACCCAGCGATGAATACGATCCCGCCTGGAATCTCGAAGGCGCGATCGAGGATGCCCGGTTGATCTTCCAACTGGCGTTGCAGGTGGCCAATCAGGAAGCCATGCCAAAATGGAAGCCCGGCGACGAATTTGAAAAATTACGGAATCCATGAGGTGAACGAGATGAGGATTCAATTGCGAGTTTGTCTTACCGTTCTTTTGTTTTCCGGGCTAGCGATCGGCGTTATCGCCGGGGAAAAACCGATCCGGATTTTGATTGTGACGGGAGAAGATTATCCCGGACACAAGTGGAGGGAAACCACGCCGCTGGTACGATCCATTTTGAGTCAGAAGGAGTATTTCGACGTCCGCGTTTGCGAAGACATTGAAATCTTTGCCGCCGCTCCCGAACTGCGATACGATGCCATCGTTTTGCATTATTGCAACTGGGAATCGCCGATGCCCAGTTTGGCGGCGCGGGAAGGATTGGCGCGTTTTGTTTCGAGCGGGAAGGGA
>JAKQAH010000106.1 GCA_029568545.1 Candidatus Omnitrophota bacterium | reverse complement strand
GTAAGTAAATCCGCCGGGAATTGCCAGAATATGATAGTCGTCCAATCGGACATCCTGATGGAACAGCCGATTAATATGGACACGGTCCACGCGCGCCCCGAAACTCTGAAACGCAAAGACCGTTTCCTCGTCGCAGTTGGTGCCGGCCGTTCTTAAAACAATGACTTTGACTGCTGCTGGCATTTATTTCTTCTTCTTTTTGTAGAAGTTCTTGATCGCCTTGATGACATCTTCCGGTTTATCGACCACGACAAAAATATCCAGATCTTCGGCATCAATGTTCTTTTCGGCAACCACCGATTGCTTGAACCATTCGATCAGGCCGCCCCAAAATTTGCTCCCGAAAAGAACAACCGGGAATCTGCCGATGCGCTGCGTCTGAATAAGAGTGATGCTCTCGAAGAATTCATCGAGGGTGCCGAATCCGCCGGGAAAGATCACGAACGCCTTCGCATATTTAACAAACATGACTTTTCGGCAGAAAAAATAATGAAACGCGATCACATGCTTGACATAGCGGTTCGGCTTCTGTTCATAGGGAAGATCAATATTCAATCCGACAGAATTCCCTTTTGCCAGGGAGGCCCCTTTGTTGACCGCTTCCATGATCCCGGGACCCGCGCCGGTGATGACCGTATACCCTTCCTTGGCAAGAAGCGAAGCGGTTTTCTCGGCATGTTTATACCATGAGCTCGCCTCTTTGGTCCGGGCCGACCCGAAGATACTGACAGCCGGGCCTATCTCGGATAGCTCATGAAATCCGTCGACAAATTCCGCCATGATGCGGAATACTCTCCACGGGTCTTCCATCTTTAAATCTTCTACGTACCGTTCCCCTTTGTTCATAATCACCCCTGTCTGTTTACCATCTCAACGGCCTTTGCCAGGCCTCTTTGAGATCATCGATATACGCATTAACGCAAATTTGTTTTTTCAGCCCGTAAATGACGAATTCCGGGGTCTTTTCCACGCGACCGATCAACCCGAAAGAAATATTTTTCATGATCCGTTCAAATGTTTCTTGATCTTCAGGCGCAACCTCAACAATGAAGCGAGAGTTCGATTCGGAAAAAAGAACACTATCATCCCTTTGAGCTTTTGCCTCAAAGGGCACTTTGTCAAGACGGGCCGTGATCCCGAATCC
>JAKQAH010000105.1 GCA_029568545.1 Candidatus Omnitrophota bacterium | reverse complement strand
CGCAAGACGCCGTCAAGGTCCTGGTCGGGAATTTTCATGACCCGCAGGTCGGCTGCGTGAGCGGGGAATTGATCTTCTCGCAAAAGGACGGGGCGACCGCGAAGGGCATCAATCTTTATTGGGATTACGAGAAGTTCATCCGGCGGGCCGAAAGCGATATCCATTCAATGATGGGGGCCACGGGCGCGATCTACGCGATTCGCCGCGAGCTGTTTGAAAAGATCCCGCGCCAGGTCGTGCTGGATGACATGTTTGTGCCGTTAAAGATCATCCAAAAAGGCTATCGGGCCATTTTCGATTCGTCGGCCCGCGCCTACGATGAGGTCGCGGACAGCCCGCGCGAAGAGCATCGGCGCAAGGCCCGGACGCTCTACGGGAATTACCAGATTTTCTGGATGTTCCGGGGGATGTTCAATCCGTTGAAAAGCCCTATTGCGATCCAGCTCTTTTCGCATAAATTCTTGAGGGTATTGGCGCCATTTTTTATGATCGCGGCGTTTTTTATCAATTGGCATTTGGCAAGCAGCGGCTTTTATGCGATATTATGGGGAGCGCAAATCCTTTTTTACTTGATGGCGGTCATCGGCGGCTTGGCAAGGCACCAGAAATATGGTATCCTCAAGGCCGTTTCGCGCGCCTGTTATGTTCCTTACGTGTTTTGCCTACTGAATTTCTCGGCGCTGGCCGGGTTTTTCCGGTTCGTCGGGGCGGGGCAGGAGGTGACGTGGGAGAAGGCGAGAGACTAGCGTGGATGAGTAATGGGTTGTGAGTTGTGAGTCGGGTTGTATGTGTGAGGGTGAGGAGATTAATTATTGGCAGTAAGGATGCGAGTTAGAAAGGAGAGTGCGTATGGAGGGTACGGCAAGAAGTTTCATGGATCTGGATGTTTATAAGCGGTTGTATGATGCAATGCTTTTGGTAATGAAGGAGGTCGTTCCGAAGTTACCATGTGAAGAAAGATTCGGATTAGCCGATCAAATCCGAAGATGCTGTAAGTCGCCCTTGGCGATAATTGCCGAAGGTTATGCGCGGAAGAATTATCGAAAAGATTGGTTGAAGTATATCAACGAGGCAATTGGTGAATGCAATGAAATGATTGTGCATTTAAGTTGCTGTCGTGATATTTATTTAAAACAATCTGACAAGCTGCTTGTCGACAAATTAATCAAAGAATATGATATTGGTGGAAAACAATTATATCGATTGGGTGAAAGTTGGTCTGATAGCAAAAGGTAAGACCCAGCCTCTCCCCCACAACACGACCCATAACGCACAACACATACTCATCCTAATATGAAAAGCTTTCTCAAAACTTACGTAAAGGAATTGTTGGCAATAGTTCTCTTTGCGATGGCCTACGTCCCGACGATAGTCTGGATGTGGGACCGATGGTTCGCCCGCGATTCGTATTACAGCCACGGCATCCTGATCCCCTTTGTGACGGTCTTTTTGATCTGGCAGAAAAAAGATGTTTTGTCTTCCATGGAAAAGGTCCGCTCGAAGTGGGGGGTGGCCCTGATCGCCATCGGCATGCTGCTGCATATCTTCGCCTCGCTCATGCGGGTCTATTTTATTTCCGGATTCTCGATGCTGATCGTTCTCATCGGCTTGATCCTGTTCTTCTACGGGGCGGCGGTTTTTAAGAAGATCCTGTTCCCGGTTTTATTCCTGGTTTTTATGATCCCGGTGCCCCTGGTCATCATTACCAACGTCAGTTTCCAGATGAAGATTTTCGCGGCAAAGATCGCCGTCGCGATCCTCAACGGCGCCGGCATACCGGCTTTGCGCGAAGGCAGCCTGATCCGGATGCAGAAGGCCCATGTCATGGTCGACGATGTCTGCAGCGGGCTGCGGTCTTTGATTTCTCTGATGGCGTTAGGCAGTATTTTCGCCTATTGGATGAAATCGTCGCTGCTCAAAAAATATATCCTGTTTCTGACGACGATCCCGATCGCGGTCGCGACGAATGTCGCGCGGATCATTTTTCTTTCGGTGATCGCCGAGGTCTGGGGGCCGCAATATGCCGACGGGCTGGTCCATGACATATCCGGATTTCTGGTGTTCGCCCTGGCGTTTGTGCTGTTGTATGTGGTGGGGAAAGTTTTGGAATGAGGTTGAGTTGTGTGTTGTGAGTTGTGGGTCGAGTTATGAGAATGAGGGTGAGTTGGTTTTTTTTCATCCTCAATCCCAACCCCGACCCACAACTCACAACCCATTCTCATACATGTGTCAATAAATTAATTTCAATCATCAATCTTCAATTTTCAAACAATGACAACAACTTCCAAAAAACTTGATATTCCTTTTTTCTTTCTGATCGTCCTGTTCTTGGTCGCCGGGGTTATTTCCTGGCGTGTTTATTTCCGCGTTTACCGCCAAGAGGACAGCGTTAATATCCATCATTTTCCGAAAGCGATCGAAGAATGGCGCTCGGAGGAGATCCGGGTCAGCGACGACGATAAAGCGATGCTGGAGACGGACAATGTGTTCGTCCGGCGCTATGCCCGCCCCGACGGCAAAGAAGTTTATCTGTTTACCGTATATTCGCAGAATAACCGCAAAGTTTCGCATCCGCCCGAGATTTGCTACACCGGCGGCGGCGCCGTGATTTTAAACAGCGTTCACGACAGTTTTCTCTCCGTATCCGGGGAGCCTATCCGCGTCAATCGCCTGACCGTAGAATTGGGGGGGAGAGACCAGGTTTTTGTTTACTGGTTCAAGGTGGGCGATATGTTCACGTCCAACTACTGGATGCAGCAGGCTCTGATTGCCTGGAAATCCCTTCTGGGCGCCTCTGCCAGCAGCGCGCTTATCCGCATTTCCGCGACCGTTCAAAACGATGATCTTGATGAAGCGGTCAGCCGCATCAAAGAATTTGGCCGCTTGATTGTCCCTCACCTGAGGCAGTACCTGCCTTAAAACTCATAATAATAGACTAGTTGTTGCAGCCGCGCAACACTTGTCGAAAAATGTCGACAATTATGTGGGGATATTTTGCATAGCTTGTCCATATTTGTCTAGGCATGTCCA
>JAKQAH010000052.1 GCA_029568545.1 Candidatus Omnitrophota bacterium | reverse complement strand
TCCGAGCGTCCGCACGGCGCTTCTGGATCTGTGGTTGTTCCGATCATGGAAGGGACGCGTCCGTTCTTGGTTGAGATCCAGGGGCTGGTGAGCCGGTCGAGCTTCAGCATGGTTCGCCAGAAAGCCCAGGGATTCGACCCCAACCGATTATCGCTTCTGATTGCGGTTCTGGAAAAAAGATTGAATTTGAACCTTCAGGATAAGGATATTTTCCTGAATGTGGTCGGCGGCGTTAATATCATGGATCCCGCCGCTGATCTTGCCGTTGAGATGGCCTTGGCCTCGGCGCTTCTGGATAAGCCGATCGCCTTTGATACAATTGTTCTGGGGGAAGTCGGGCTTTCGTCGGAAGTGCGCAGCGTTAGCCAACTGGCTGTCCGCGTTAACGAAGCGGCGAAGCTGGGATTCAAGACAGGCATTGTTCCGAGAAATAACCTGAAGATGAAAACCGATTTGAAAGGTAAGAATATCAATCTGGTCGGCGTGGGGACCGTCAAAGAGGCATTGGAAGCTTTATCATAAGGGGGAAGCGGCATGACATTATTGTTCATTCGTTCATTTTTCTTTATTCTGAGCGCCGTGGTCGGCTATTATATCGGGATGATTGTTGACCATCCGATGCTCGGCGCTGAATTGGGCGCATTAAGCGGTTTGTTGCTGATTTTTTTGGAGCAGCGGCTTCACAGGATTTCTCTGCATGGGCTATCGAGCATGGTTTTTGGCTTGCTCCTGGGCGTTTTTATGGCGAAACTGATCTCTGATATTTTGACCTTGATCTCTTTTGACAGGTTCTTTCAATCGGTCTCCCGCGTGGTTCTCACGATCGTCTTTTCGTATCTGGGGACCGTGGTCGCCTTGCGCGGCAAGGATGAATTTAATATCGTGATCCCCTATGTTCGCTTCCGCCGTCAAGATGTAAGCGGAGGGTCGGTTCTCCTGGACACCAGCGCGATTATCGACGGGCGCATTGTGGACATTTACAAAACCAATTTCCTGACGGGCCGCCTGGTTGTTCCCCGGTGCGTGTTAACGGAGCTGCAAAAGATTGCCGATTCATCCGATGAAGGCAAGCGCCAGAGAGGCCGCCGGGGCCTGGAGCTTTTGCGCACCATGCAAAGCGATCCCAAGGTCCAGATCCATATCCATGAGGACGAGTTAACGGATGAAAAAGAAGTGGACGGCAAGCTCATCAAGCTGGCCAAGATGCTGGATGCCAAGATATGCACGACGGATTTTAACTTGGGGCGCATTGCGGCGCTTCAGGGGATCGGCGTCCTGAACATTCATGAGTTAGGCAATGCCGTTAAGTCTGTGGTATATGCGGGCGAGACATTAAATGTGAAGCTGGTTCGGGAGGGGAAAGAGCCAGGCCAGGCGTTGGCGCATCTCGATGACGGGACGATGGTTGTCGTTGGAGAGGCCCGTCATTTGATCGGCAAGACCGTTGATGTCCACGTGGTGTCCGTATTGCAGACGCAGTCCGGGAAAATCATCTTTGCTAAACTGGTCTAAGCGAGCGGCGGTGAAAGTTCAAGCGATCATACCGACGGCAGGAATGGGGCAAAGGCTCAAGGCGGATCTTCCGAAGCCTTTTGTTGAGGTTTGCGGGAAACCCCTTTGCGTGCATGCCCTGGAAATTTTCCAGAGAAGCCCGGTTGTTGACAGCGTGATCTTGGTCGGGCAAGCTGAATATCTTTCGCGGTTTGGCGAGATGGTTAAGAAATACAGCTTGAACAAAGTAAAAAAGATCGTTGCTGGCGGAGAAACGCGATGTGCATCTGTTTTTCACGGGCTTAAGGCCCTGGATCGCGACACGAGCGTCATCGTCGTGCATGACGGTGCGCGCCCTTTGGTCACAGATCATATTATCCGCGAGGCTGTTGAGCTTTTGAAGGATTGGGAATCCGTTGTCGTCGCTGTGCCGGTCAAATCCACGGTAAAACGGGCCGACACGAAAAATCTTATTGTTAAAGAAACCATTGATCGTGCGGACCTATGGGATGTCCAGACGCCTCAAGTTTTTAAAAGGGATGTTCTGTTAAAAGCGCACGCGGAAAATAAGGATCCGGCGCCTACGGATGATGCCATGATGGTTGAACGCCTGGGGATTAAGGTTAAGATTCTTCCCGGCGATTACAGGAACATAAAAGTCACGACGCAAGAAGATTTAACCGTTGCGGAAGCATTCTTGAAAAAGGATACAAGCGGGTGATGATAATGCAGCGCGTCGGTATAGGATATGATATTCACCGGCTGGCTAAAGGGCGCAGGCTTATTTTGGGGGGCGTGGAGATCCCCTATGACCGAGGACTCGACGGGCATTCGGATGCCGATGTCCTTCTGCATGCGGTATGCGATGCTATTCTGGGCGCTTTAGGAAAAGGGGATATCGGAGAGCATTTTCCCAATACTGATGCGCGGTATCGGGGCATATCGAGCCTCGTCTTGCTGGAGAAAGTGAAAGCGGTTGCGGACCAGGAAGGGTATGCGGTCGGCAATATCGATTGCGTCATTCAGGCGGAAGAGCCGAATCTGAAGAGGTATAAACCCCAAATGCGTGCGAACATTGCCGCGAAGCTTTCCGTCGATGAAAAGGCGGTCAATATCAAGGCAACGACGCAGGAGGGACTGGGGTCTATCGGGAAAAAAGAAGGCATCGCTGCCTTTGCGACCGTTTTATTGGTGCGGCGTTAAATGAATCGGGAGTGAAATATGGTATTGCTCAAGATAATCTTTGTTCTCTTGCTGATCATCGTGGCGTATGTCTTATTGGCCGCGATATTCTTCTCGCAAGTCATTCGAGAGACGAAAGAGAAAGATCCTGCTTCCCAAGGGTACCTGCAGATTATCCTGCTGTATTCGGGATTGCATGCGCTGATCGCCCATGAGATTGCGCATGTTCTATGGAAAATGAAGATCCCTTTGCTGCCGAGATTTGTATCTCAAGCGGCGCGTTTTTTCACAGGCATCGAAATCCATCCAGGCGCCGTCATTGGACATGGGCTGTTTATCGATCATGGGATGGGCGTTGTGGTCGGCGAGACGGCCGTGATCGGGGATAATGTGACTCTTTTTCAGGGCGTTACGCTGGGCGGGACCGGTAAAGAGACCGGAAAGCGCCATCCCACGATCGGCAACGGCGTTGTCATTGGGGCCGGCGCAAAGGTTTTGGGGAATATCACGGTCGGAGATAACAGCTATATCGGGGCTAATGCGGTCGTGCTGGCGGATGTTCCGCCCAATTCGACCGTGGTCGGCGTTCCCGGGCACATTACCAAACAGGACGGGAAGAAAATCGATCTTATGATGGATCACGTCCATGTTTCCGATCCGATCATGCAGCACATGAAGGACCTGATCCGTCGGGTCAAAGAATTAGAAGATAAAAACAAGAAAGAATAAGCCTGCCGTCCGAAATTATCCTGCGGCATGTCGCGATAGAATGTCCATTCATATTTATAATTCGCTGACCAAGAAAAAAGAAACGCTTACGCCTTTGAGCGGAAAAACCGTTACGATGTATTCGTGCGGCGTCACGGTCTATGACAAGTGCCACATCGGACATGCGCGCAGCCTCTACATCTTTGATGTGATCCGCCGCTATTTGGCCTATCGGGGATATGCGGTCCGTTTCATCCGCAACATTACGGATGTCGACGACAAGATTATCAACAAGGGCAAAGAACTTAAAAAGTCTTTTGACGAAGTCGTCCGGGAAAATATCGAAGCTTATGAGCGCGATCTCAAGAACCTGGGCGTGGACAAAGCCGACGTCGAGCCGCGCGCCACGCAGTATATTCCGAAAATGATCGCTTTTATCACAGCGCTCATGGAAAAGGGCTTTGCTTATGAAGTAGACGGAGATGTATACTTCAGCGTCAGGCAATTCAAAGGATACGGGAAGCTTTCGGGGCAAAGCATTGACCAAATGATCGAAGCTACCCGCATCGAGCAGGACCCGAAGAAACGCGATCCTCTGGACTTTGCTCTTTGGAAAAAAACCAAAGAAGACGAAAAATCATGGCCGAGCCCGTGGGGGCCCGGGCGCCCCGGGTGGCACATCGAATGCTCCTGCATGAGCATGAACGAGCTTGACAGCGAAACGATCGACATTCATGCCGGCGGGCGCGACCTGATCTTTCCCCATCATGAGAATGAGATCGCGCAGTCCGAGGCCTTGACGGGAAAGACGTTCGCTAAGGTTTGGATCCATCACGGGCTTCTGACGATCGACGGACAGAAGATGTCCAAATCCCTGGGGAATTTTATAACGCTCGATGAGATCTTCACGAAGTATTCCAGCGACGTTTTGAAGCTTTTCTTCCTGCAGTCGCATTATGCCAGCCCGATCGACTTTTCTTGGGAAAAAATGGAAGAAGTGAAGAAAACGCATGACCGTATCAGCATTTTAATGGCGAAATTAGAAAAGATCGATCGAGCGGCGGGCGGCGCGGATCCGGCATGGGTCTTGGCCCGCCAACAGGAATTTACCTCGGCCATGGACGATGATTTCAATACGCCCAAAGCGTTATCGGTCCTCCATGATATAGTTGGCGAATGCAACAAACTGGTGGATCGGGAAGCGGAAGGCAAACAGGGGATATTGCGCGCGGCCGGAGACATGATCAAAGAGATTTCCCGTGTGTTCAGCCTGGATTTCGTCAAGGACTCCCGGATTTCGGATGAGGAAGAGGGGCTTCTTTTGCAGAGGATCGAAGCCCGAAAACGAAAGGACTTCCGCAGGTCTGACGAATTGAGGGTTTTGTTAAAGAAAAAAGGCATTATTGTGGAAGATACAAAAGACGGGCAAGTATGGAGGCGCGAATGAAGGGGATTTTCATTACGTTTGAAGGCTCTGAAGGGTCGGGCAAGAGCACGCAGATCAGGCTTGTGCGCGCCTATTTGAAAAAAAAGAAAAAACCCGTTCTGTTTATCCGGGAGCCGGGCGGCGTGAGGATCAGCGAGAAGATACGCAGTATCCTTTTGGATGTTGCGAATATGAAAATGGGCGACGAGTGCGAAACGCTGCTTTATATGGCTGCCCGCGCCCAACTGGTGAGGGAAGTGGTCGCGCCGGCGTTGAAAAAAGGCAAGATCGTGCTGTGCGACCGTTTCCTGGATTCCACCGTCGCTTATCAAGGATACGGCAACGGCGTGGATATCGCGACGATTAAACGGATCGGGCGTTTCGCGACATGCGGCATCCGCCCCGATATCACGTTTTTCTTTGATATCGATGCCCCAAAAGGTTTATCGCGCATTAACCGCCCCAAAGACCGGATTGAGCGGCGCGCGATGTCATATCATAATCGCGTTCGCCAAGGATATTTGGCGATTGCCCGTCGGGAGCCGGGGCGCGTCAAATGGATTGATGCGACCCAAAGCAAAGACGAAATATATGCAGCCGTTCAACAGCATATTGACCGGTTGCTGCAGGGCCGCTAAAGGAAGACATGCAGCAGGCATGGCAGACAGATCGTTCCATTCTTCAGAGGTTCGCCTCTCTTAAAAGACGGGACCGGTTGGCGCATGCCTATTTGTTCATTGGCCCGTCGGGAATCGGCAAGGGCGAAACGGCCATTGCCTTGGCCAAAATGATGAATTGCGAGGCTGACGGGCAGGAAATGTTCTGCGACGCATGTCCGTCCTGCCTAAAAATCAATGACGGGAACCATCCGGATGTTCATGTGGTCGATCATGGGCTGGGGGAATCGATCAAGATTGAGCGGATCAGGGACCTGTTGGGCCGGCACAAGCTCAAGCCGTTCATGGCCAGAAAAAAGATTTTTGTGCTAAGGAATATTGAGAATTTTACGCCGGATGCTGCCAATGCGTTCCTGAAAACTCTGGAAGAGCCTTCATCCGACAGCCTCCTGCTGTTAACGAGCTCTGCTCCAGAAAAGATTCTGGATACGGTCAAATCGCGTTGCCAGGTCGTGCATTTTCCGTTGATGTCTTCCGGGGATCTTGCGGCTCGTCTGAGACAAGACGAGGGAATCGATGCCGGCAGTTCCGATTTTCTGGCGTATTTTGCGCAAGGATGTTTGGGAAAAGCGCAAAAGCTCAATGAAAGCGGCTTTTTAAAAACGAAAAACCAAATGATCGATGAATTTATCTTACGCCGCCCCGAGGATGACAGGATCAAAAGGATCATCGGCGATGAGGAGGGCGTACGACAGCTTTTGCATGTTCTCTTCAGCTGGGTCCGGGATGCCGCGCTGATGAAAACCGGGGTCGCGGATGAGCGTCTGGTCCACAAAGACCGCCGAGAAGACCTGAGGCGGTTTGAAAAGAATTACACGTTCGAAGAATTGAAGGATATCAACGCATCGGTTGTTCATATGTATGAGCTTTTGGTGGAGAATCTTAATATCAGGATCCCGCTGTTGATCATAGGAGAGCAATTATGGGGAAAATAGTGCAGATACAATTGGGCGAATATCGTCCCGTTTATTTTTATGAGCTTAATGATATTGAATGCGGCCGCGGCGATTGCGTTGTCCTTGAAGTGGACCGCGGGTCCGAGTTCGGAAAAATCATTTCCGATACCGGATTGGAATGCAAGCTCAAAGAAGATAAGGTGAGCGGCAAGGTCCTGCGCAAAGCGACCGAAGGCGACATCAAGCAGATCGAGAACAACCGGATGAAGGCCAAAGAAGCCCTGAACATTTGCTTACGCAAGATCAATGAACGCAAGCTGGACATGCGCATCGTTAAAGCGGAGTACACGTTTGACAGCAGCAAGATCATTTTTTCCTTCATTTCCGAGGGTCGCGTGGATTTTCGCAATCTGGTCAAGGATTTGGCGCGCATCTTCCGTGTGCGCATCGAATTAAGGCAGATCGGCGTCCGCGATAAGGCAAAGATCGTCGGGGGATACGGCGTTTGCGGCCGGGAGCTCTGTTGCTCGTCATATCTCAACGCATTTCATCCGCTGTCGATCCGGATGGCCAAGGAGCAGGGGCTGCCGCTTAATCCGTCGAGGATCTCCGGCGCCTGCGGGCGCATCAAATGCTGCATGGCGTATGAATTTGCCGTCTACAAGGAGCATTTCCGTACGCTGCCCCGCCTGGGAGAGAAGATCAATACGCCGGAAGGGCGCGGCCGGGTTGTTGATATCAATATTTTAAAACGGCTGGTCAGCGTTGATGTCGGCGAAGGGCGCATCATCAAGACTGTTGTTCCGAAAGATTCGCAGAACTAAAACAATGTCCCAGAAAAAATTTTATATTACAACCCCGATCTATTACGTTAACGACAAGCCGCATATCGGTCATGCCTATACGACGATCTTGGCGGATGTTCTCGCCCGATATCATCGGGCGCAGGGCGATCGGGTGTTTTTCCTGACCGGCCTGGACGAGCATGGGCAGAAAGTTCAGCAGGCGGCGGAAGCGCGCGGTCTTTTGCCGCAGGCCCATTGCGATGATCTTGCCCCGCGATTTCTCCAGTTATGGGAAAAACTGGGGATCCAATATGACGATTTTATCCGGACGACCCAGCCCCGGCATATCGCCGTCGTTCAAGCTGCGCTTCGGAAAGTTTTCGATAACGGCGATATTTATTCCGACGAATATGAAGGATGGTATTCGGTCGCCGAAGAGCGTTTTATTACGGAGACCGAGAAGGAATCCGGCCAGTTTAGGGACGTCAAGAAACTCAAAGAGCGCAACTGGTTCTTCCGGATGGGAAAATATCAGCAAAAATTGCTGGATCATATTCGCTCTCATGCCGAATTCATTCAGCCCGAGCACCGGCGCAACGAGATCTTGGGTTTTTTGAACCAACCGCTGGGGGACCTGTGCATCTCACGGCCGAAATCTCGCATGGGCTGGGGCATTGAGCTGCCCTTCGATAAGGATTATGTGACGTATGTTTGGTTCGATGCGCTTTTGAATTATGTCACAGCGCCGGGGTTCGGCGCCGATGAAAGTAAATTTAAGCAATGGTGGCCGGCCTCGATCCATTTGATCGGAAAGGATATTTTAACGACGCACGCTGTCTATTGGCCGACGATGCTGTTTTCCATGGGGCTTCCGCTGCCGCAAACGATTTTCGCGCACGGATGGTGGATGACCGGGGCGGCAAAGATGAGCAAATCTCTGGGCAACATCGTTGATCCTCTGGGATTGATCGATGCCTATGGAATTGATCCGGTGCGCTATTATCTCATGAGGGAAATGGTCTTGGGGCAGGACGCCAATTTCACGGTGGAATCGTTTATCAAACGGTTCAACAGCGATCTGGCAAATGATTTCGGGAACCTCTTGAACCGTGTCAGCGGCTTGATCGGGAGGAATTTCAACGGGATCGTTCCCGATGCCGGAACTTCGACTCCCGCAGAAAACGAGATCAAGCAAGAAGCGCAAAAGCTTAACAGCAAGACCGAGGATTTGATCGGATGCCTGCATTTAAATGAGGCGATCGAACAGGTCTTAGAGCTTGTCCGGCGGGTCAACCGCTATCTCGAAAACCAAGCCCCATGGAAAGTTTTTAAAGAGGATCAGCTTCGGGCAGGCACCATCCTTTACACAGCGACGGAAGCCTTGCGGATCAGCGCCGTTCATCTTTTGCCCGTGATGCCTTCAAAGA
>JAKQAH010000059.1 GCA_029568545.1 Candidatus Omnitrophota bacterium | reverse complement strand
CTGCTTAAGATCGTTGTTCTCGCGCTTTAAGCCCTCGATTGTGGCGATGGACTCAATGAGTTTCGCGCTCAGCGCCTCAAATTCGATTTTGCTTGCTTCAGCCTTTTGTTCCTTTAAATGGATCGCGGCCTGCTCTTCTTTTAGTTTGGTCTGCATCACCAAATGATCATTCTCCACCTTTAATTGGGTGATTTCCCGCGTCATTTCCGCATGGCGCTTTTGGGCTTCCTCATACTGTTTTTCGAGCATTTCCGTCTTGACCTTGAGCTCGCTCAACAGATCGCTTTTCGATGAGAGCATCATTTTTTCGCCGTCCAGCTTGGCGCGTTCCCGCTCCAATAACTCGCGCTCTCTTTCTTTTTGGTCCTGCATTTGCGCATATTTCCCTTTTAGCGCCTCCATCTCCCGCTCTAATTGCTCAAATTTCTGCCGCTGATCGCCCAATTCCTTGCGGAGCTGATGGCCTTCAATAGGCTCCTGAGCTGGCTCCGCTTGGGCCTCGGCGAGCTTTCTGGTCTGTACAAGGATCTCGCGGCGCGGAGCTTCGGGCGAGATAAAATTATTTTTCAATTGTTGAAGCTCCTCTGGATCAGAAATTGGCACAGCGCTTTGATTTTCCGCCGAAATCCCGCGAACCACAAAAAAAACGCCGATGACGAAAATAACCGCCGCAATACCGATAAAAATTGGGATTGTCATCATGCCTCCGTGACTTAGAGATAGCGATGTTCCGCCAGATACGGAACATAGTCTGCAATCGCGTCTTCCAGGGTTGTGAACGGTTTCGTATACCCAGCGCCCCGCAATTTTGTCATATCGGCTTGCGTAAAATACTGGTAGCGGGGCTTTAAAATATCCGGCATTTCGATGTATTCAATCTTGGCCGGCCGGCCGACGGCCGAGAAAAGTGCCCGGGCCAGATCGTTCCACGTGCGCGCGTGCCCGGTCCCGACATTGAAGATCCCATTAATCTCCGGATGGTCCATGAAAAACAAAACAATATCTACCGCATCCTTTACGTAAATAAAATCCCTCTTTTGTTCGCCATCACGATATTCAGGCTTATACGATTTGAACAGCACCATCTTCCCTTCCCCGGCGACCCGGGGATAGGATTTTGCCGCGATGCTGCGCATATCGCCTTTATGATACTCGTTAGGGCCGAATACGTTGAAAAATTTTAGCCCTGCCATCCGGTCAGCCAGCCTCTGGTCCAAAACCCAAAGATCGAATTTCTGCTTCGATGCTCCGTAAAGATTGAGCGGAGCGCACCGGCGCGTGGTCGCATCATCATCGCGATAGCCCGCCGAGCCGTCGCCATACGTCGCGGCTGAGCTCGCGTAAACAAACCGAACCCCGTGGCGCAAGGCCCATTGCGCGAGCGCGCGCGTATAAAGATAATTGTTCTCCTCAAAATACTGCGCATCCTGCAGGGTCGTTGAGCTGCACGCCCCCATATGGATAATACCATCGACCTTCAAATCAAGCGTATCGTCGTGAATAAGCTTTAAAAAATCTTTTTTCTCGAAATAACGGGCATACTTCTTGTTCTCAAGATTCTTTTCCTTCAGACCATCATGAAGATGGTCGACCAGGACCAAATCCGTCACGCCACGTTTATTCAGTTGGGCAACAATGCAGCTTCCGATGAAACCCGCCGCCCCTGTAACAACGATCATGTCTGCTCTCAAATTTTATTGGCCGCGGAAAGAATAAACAGCCCAATGTTCTTCCCGATGCGATACCCCAGCTCATTATGGCTTTCGGACTTCTCGACCGTTTGGATATCGTCGTTAAACACTAAAACGGCTTCTCCTGTTTTCGCGTTGATCATTTTCCCGCTGACGCCTAACGATTTCCGCCCTTCTAATAAAACCCAGCGGCGCATTCTTGAGGGAACTTTCATGCTATCGATGCGGCCTTGGACAACGAAATCAGCCTCTTGAATGTTTTCAGCCGTCAAAACTAAAAATTCACGCTCGCCGCCGCCATCCGCGATCGCATCAGAAAGCCCCTTGACAATCATAAGCGCGATTTTATCAAGCGCATTGTCCGCTGTAATCCCAACGCCAGCCGTGAACGGGATAACAGCTATATTTTTCCCGTCTTTCAGGGCTTGCGCGTCCATGACGCTCCCTTTTCGGACGCCTGCAGCCATTTCGGGCGCCCGTTCCTTGTCATTCATTACGGAAACGGGCCGACCGAACAACGGAAGCTGCGAACAACCAACCGTCAAAAATAGCGATACCATCAATCCAAATTGTATTGCTCTTTTCATGCAAAAAAAATCAATTTTAAAGCGCGCAAACACGGTTTCATTGTGATTCTAACACACCCCGAAGCGCTCCTCAAGAAAATAAGCTTAATTTGTCTGAAAGAATGAATCAATGACGGCCGGTCCGGACCGTTAAATCCGATAATTTTTGAATGAGGGCATCCGTGAGAAGATCCTTTGAAAAACGCCAGCGCCAGTTTGCGCCGCCGGTCGTAGAGGGCGTGTTCATCCTTCCTTCGCCGCCCAAACCTAAAATATCCTGCAAAGGAATAATCGCGAGCTCGGCATTCGAAGTAAACGCCATTTCAACAAGATCCCAGTGGATGGTTTCGTCCGACACAGGTCGCCCGATATATTCCTCCACGTTCCTCACTTCCTGCTCAGACGCTTCGCTTTTAAACCACCCTCGGACCGTATTATTGTCATGCGTGCCGGTGTAAACAACGCAGCGTTCGATAAAATTATGGGGCAAGTAAGGATGCGTTATTAAATCGCCGTTAAAGGCAAACAGCAGGATTTTCATGCCGGGAAACCCAAGGCGCCGCATCGCGGCCCGCACATCATCCGTGATATATCCCAGATCCTCGGCAATGATGGCCAGAGGCCCAGGGAAGCGATCCTGAAGCGCCTTAAAGAAATCATCCGTTGGAACATCCGCCCACTCGCCGTTGACCGCCGTCTCCTCCTCCGCCGGAATTTCCCAGCATTGCACCAGCCCGCGAAAATGATCAATGCGCACCACATCGAACAGGGTGAAATTGAACCGAATCCGATCAACCCACCAGGAAAAACCATTCGCTTCCAAAACCGCCCAATCATAGGTCGGATTCCCCCACCGCTGCCCTGTCTTGCTGAAATAATCGGGAGGAACACCGGCAACGACCTTCGGCCGACACTGCGCATCAAGCTTATAATTCTTGGGATGCTGCCAAACATCCGCACTATCCAAATTCATATAAATCGCGATGTCGCCGAATAGCCGCACATCTCGCTGTTCGCAATATTTCTTAAGCCGCGTCCACTGGGAATAAAACACATACTGACAGAATTTCACGCGATCGATCTTATCCTGATGGACGCTGGCAAAATCCCTCAAAGCGGTCCGGTCCCGGTCCCGCAAGGCTTCCGGCCAGTCCGTCCAAGGTTTCCCATGAGAATACTCTTTAATTGTGATAAACAGGGCGTAATCATCAAGCCAAAACGCATTCGCGGACGCGAAATCTCTGAAGGCCTTCCGGTTCGCCCGCCGGACCGACGCATCCGAAATAAAATGGTCGTAGGCCCGGGTTAAGATCTCTTTTTTGTATGCTGCCACTTTTTCGTATTCCACAATTCCTGCTGAAAACGGCTGAGTAACGGTTATATCTTCCTGGCGCAAGATCCCGTCATCAACCAGCAACTGAGGGCTAATAAATAGGGTGCTGCCCGCAAATGCCGAAAGGCTGCTGTATGGAGAATGCCCGCTAGCCTCGTCGGTAGGATTGACCGGAAGGATCTGCCAATAATGCTGTTTGGATTGATGAAGAACGTCAACAAAACGATAAGCTTCGGGGCCCAAATCCCCCACACCGTATTCGCTCGGAAGGGATGAGATGTGCAGCAAAATGCCGCTTTTGCGCTCAGACATTGTTTTTCTTTGCCGCGGCAACCATAAAGGATTTAATGTACGTGTTATAGATCCGTTTTCCGTCTTTCATTTCGGGAATATTGCTTTTGGCGGACGATAAGCGGTTCAGAAACTCTTTTTCCAGATCGTTACCGTCGATCTTCTTAGCTAGCTCCATTGCGCGCGCCGCGTACCTGAGGATCTGCACGGACTCAATCCCTGAAATATCGTCGAAAAACCATCCGCAGCTCGTGTACATGTACATGGCATTGCGCTGCATTTCCAGCAAATCAATGATTTTTTCCCGATCGACCGATGGCAGCCCTTTGGGGGATTGCGCCCACAATATTCTGGACTTGTTCTCTTCGCTCGGATCAAGAATAACATGGATGTAGTCGTTACGGACCTTCCACGGATCCTTAAAATACGGCAGCATCGACCGCTCATACAACGGGATCAGGTTGTCACGCAGCCAATCGAGCGTCTTTCGAAGATACTTCCGCCATTCCTGGCTATTCTCTTTTTCAAAATTTAAATGGCACCCGCAATTCGCCCGCCACCGCTCAACGCCATGAAAACAGCTCCAAGATGTATCATCAATAATTTTCACTTCCCATTCCGGCGGATTCCCAGCTAAAAACTCTCCATAGATCGTAACTTTGGCCAGATTATTTTTTTCTATGTAGTAGTACATGTATGCCAACGCCATATTTCCGAAAGCATGATGATGTCCATACGTCTCACCATCGTTGGCCACATGCACGAGCCGGGAAGATGCGCGGGACCGTTTTGGATATTGCGCCACCAAACGGTTCGCAAAATTTACGCCATTTTCAAGCAGATTTCCAAAAGCAATATCATTGGAGACCGGCCCGTTATAAAAGAAAATAACGATTTCCTTCCCGGAAGGAAGACGGCAAAGATACGGCAGCTGCGTGTCAATCGACCCTCCTTTGACATCCGTCCAATCGTTGCTGCCGATCTTCGCTACAGATTGCGCTTGATTCGGAGCGAGGATCGTAAACTTAATCCCCTGTTCCGCTAAAACCTCAAGCGTGCTGATATCAACAGCCGTCTCGGGAAGCCACATCCCCTCGGGCTTGCGCTTAAAGCGATATTCAAAATCTTGAATGCCCCAAACAACTTGCGTTTCTTTATCGCTGGCATTGGCCAAAGGCATGATCATGTGGTTGTACGCTTGCGCAATGGCCGCGCCGTGCCCGGAAAAACGCGCAAGGCTTTCCTGGTCCGCCTTAAGGATCGCCTGATACGTGAACGGCGACGCTTTTTGCATCCACGATAAGAGCGTCGGGCCGAAATTGAAACTGATCTGGGCGTAATTGTTGACCGTATGGATCGCTTGGTTCTGATTGTTGAGGATCTGTGTCCGGGCGTTCGGATCATAGCATTCCGCCGTGATGCGCTCGTTCCAGTCATGGCTGGGAGCGGCGGATTTCTGCTCTTCGATCACCCCCGTCCAGGGATTTTCCCGCGGCGGCTGATAAAAATGCCCGTGAACGCAAATATATTTTTTTAGTGCCATATTATATTTTCACCGATGGTGCCGTTTTGACATTTTTTAAGAAGATCACGCTTAAAGGTGGCAGCGTCAGCGTGAGATTGTAATCCTTGGTCGCAAACGAGGTCGGCGTGGAATAATGCCGCCCTTTGGCGATCCACTCATGCGGTTCCGATGTTTTTCGCCCGCCGGTCGTGATGCCTTTTCCGCCGTACTTAATATCATCACTGTTGAGAATTTCCTGCCACGCGCCTCCCATTGGACTTCCGATCACATAATCCAGCCGCGTGATATTCCCGAAATTGCAGACAACCAAAATGGTATCTTGGGGATCATACCCCTTGCGCAAAAACGAAAATACGGCTCGATGATCATATCCCATATCCAGCCACTCAAAGCCATGAAACTGAAAATCCCGCTCATGCAGCGCTGGTTCATTTCTGTAGAGCGCGTTTAAATCTTTCGTCCACTGATGGATCTGCTGGTGCGGTTCATATTTGAGCAGTTCCCACTGAAGCTGAGCTTCATGACCCCACTCTTCCCATTGCCCGAATTCGCCACCCATAAACAGCAGTTTCTTTCCGGGATGCCCGTACATGTAGCCGAGCAAGGCGCGTAAATTAGAAAATTTCTGCCAATCATCGCCCGGCATTTTGCTGACCAGAGAACTTTTCTCGTGAACAACTTCGTCATGCGATAGCGAAAGCATATAATTCTCGCTGAAGGCGTAGTATAAACAGAACGCGACTTCCTGGTCATGGTAGCCCCGGTAAAGCGGCTCGCGGAAAAAATACCTTAGAGTATCATGCATCCATCCCATGTTCCATTTCATATCAAAACCCAGTCCGCCTTTGGAAACGGGCCTGGAAACATCCTGCCATGCCGTGGATTCCTCGGCGACCATCTGCACGTCTGGATGATGGCCCTTGATCGTTTCATTCAAG
>JAKQAH010000049.1 GCA_029568545.1 Candidatus Omnitrophota bacterium | reverse complement strand
GAGCGCGAGGTCAGGAGCAATGCGCGCCCGCCTTTGATCACCAGCACGTTGCAGCAGGAGGCCTTTAATAAGCTGCGCTTTAACGCCACGCGCACGATGATGATTGCCCAGCAGCTTTATGAAGGGATCGATCTGGGCGACGGCGAAACCGTCGGTTTAATTACGTACATGCGCACCGATTCGGTCAATGTTTCTAACGAGGCCACAGGGCGCGTCAGGCAATTTATCGGCGCGAACTATGGCAAGCAATATCTGCCCGATGAACCGAATAAATACAAGTCCAAGAAATCCGCCCAGGAAGCTCATGAGGCGATCCGCCCGTCCGATGTCCTGCGCACGCCGGCGGATGTCAAACGGTTTTTAGATGATGATCAATATAAGCTCTATGAACTGATCTGGAACAGGTTCGTCAGCTCCCAGATCGTGCCGGCCGTTTATCAATACAAGAAGATCGAAATTGCCGCCGGGAAGTATCAATTGAGCGCATCCGGCTCAACGCTGCTTTTTGACGGGTTTCTGACTGTTGACAAGGACCTGACGGAAGAGGAGGCGAAGCTCGATTTGTCGCATTACGCGCCATCAGATGGTTTGAGTCTGCAGGAGGTCAAGCCCACGCAGCATTTTACCAAGCCGCCGCCGCGATATTCGGATGCAAGCTTGGTCAAGGCGCTGGAAGAAGACGGCATTGGGCGGCCGAGTACTTATGCGTCGATCATCCAGACGATCGTTCTTCGTAATTATGTCGTGCGCGACCGGGGTTATTTGCAGCCGACCGAGCTGGGGACCCTGATCTGCGATCTTTTGGTGGAATATTTCTCGAAGGTCATGGATCTCGGCTTCACTGCAAAAATGGAAGAGCATCTGGACCTGATCGAAGAGGGGCAGATGGATTCCTCGGAGTTACTGAACGAATTTTATGCGCCGTTCAAAGAGGAGCTGGATTACGCCGAGCAGAATATTACCAAGACCGAGAATTTTGTCGATAAGAAATGCCCGAAATGCGGCCGGCAGATGCAGGAAAAATGGGGTCGGCGCGGCAAGTTCTTAAGTTGCTCGGGTTTCCCGGAATGCAAGTTTGCGCAGCCTTTCACGCTGGGGATCAAGTGCCCCCAAGACGGATGTGACGGCGAGCTGGTCAAACGAAAATCGCAGCGCGGCGTTTTTTACGGCTGCAGCAAATATCCCGAATGCACCTATGTCGCTCAGGAATTGCCGGAGGAGAAGTAATTTCCGGCACCGCGATCCGCGGACGATGGACCGACGATGAACCGCTATCTTGAGAAATTCATTTCCTATCTGGAGATCGAGAAGAACTATTCTCCGCATACCATCCTGAACTATCAGATCGATCTTGAGAGTTTTTTTTCGTTTATCGGCCAGACGCCGGTCGAAAGCGCTGATTACCTTTTATTGCGCAAATTCCTGGCGGAGCTGCGCACAAAGCAATACCGTCCGCGCACGCTGACAAGAAAATTATCCGCCCTGCGGAGTTTCTTCCGCTTTCTCCACCGGGAAGGATTCATCCAGGAGAATCCGGCCGTTCTTTTGATGTCGCCGAAGATCGATAAGACGCTTCCAAAATTCCTGACGGAAGAGGAAGTGACGAGATTCATCGAGGCGCCGTCGATTAAAACGATCTCCGGAAAACGCGATCGGGCGATCTTTGAGACGCTCTACAGCACGGGGATCCGGGTCAGCGAACTTGTCGGCTTGAATATCGACCATGTGGACCTGATCGGCAACATTGCCAAGGTTTCCGGAAAAGGGAAGAAAGAAAGGATCGTTCCGATCGGGGATAGAGCGCTGGAAGCGATTAAAGATTATCTGGACAACCGGAAACATTCTTCCAGGGCATTGTTCCTGAACAAGAACGGAACGCGGCTGTCTGACCGCAGCGTGCGCAACATCGTCAACAAACATATTACGGCCGTAAGCGCAACGCGCAACATTTCTCCGCATGTCTTGCGGCATTCGTTTGCGACCCATTTGTTGAACCGCGGGGCGGATTTGCGCTCGGTCCAGGAATTGCTGGGTCATGTCAATCTCTCAACGACGCAGATCTACACGCACGTGACGACTGACAGACTGAAAGAAGTTTACGACAAGGCGCATCCGCGGGCCTGATCAAGGAGATCCGGTGTTTATCGTCTACGACATTATATTCGCTCTTTTCGCTGTCCTATATTTTCCGTGCATGATCTTTCGCGGGAAATGGCACGCCGGGTTCAAAACGCGATTCGGGAATTTGGATTCTTTGGGGGCCAAAACAGGAACGGATGGCCCGCGCCTTTGGATCCATGCGGTCAGCGTCGGCGAAGTCTTGGCGGTCGTTGATCTGATCCGCAGAATCAAAGAGAAGTTCCCGCAGTATGCGGTTGTTTTCTCCACCGTCACAAAAACCGGTTATCAGCTCGCCAACGAGCAATTGGGAGCGGAAAGCGCGGTTATTTATGCTCCGTTGGATTTCAGCTGGGTCGTACGCAAATTCATTAAGCTGATCGATCCAAAGATTTATATTTCGACGGAAACAGAAATCTGGCCCAATCTTTATACGGCGCTTTGCAAAAAAGGCGTTCCGATCGTCCAGATCAACGGGCGCATTTCGGATAAGGCTTACAAAGGATACCAGAGGGTCCGGTTCTTGACAAAGCGCGTTCTGGCCTGCGTCAATATTTTTTGCATGCAAAGCGCGTTGGATGCCGAGCGCATTGTGCGATTGGGCGGTGCCGCGAAGGATGTCCGAGTTGTCGGAAATATGAAATTCGATACCGTTCCGTCCGCAGCGAAGATATCTAAAACGGATCTTGGGTTTCGGGAAGAAGACGATCTTTTGATTGCCGGGAGCACGCATCCCGGGGAAGAGGATATTTTGATCGATGTTTATCGGCAGCTGGCCGGGAAACGTGACCGGTTGCGTTTGATCATTGCGCCGCGGCATGTGGAACGGGCCGAAGCGCTGGCTGAATTGATCGAAACGAGAGGATATAAGCCGATCCGCTTTTCGCAGGGGCGCTGTTCGGATACAGATGCGAAATCGATCGTTGTGGTGGACACGATCGGGCGTTTGCGGGAGCTTTACAGCCTTGCGACGGTCGTTGTGATCGGGAAAACGTTCACGGTGGGGGTCGGGCAGAATATGATCGAAGCGGCGTCTTTCGGCAAGCCGACGGTCGTCGGGCCTCTTACGCAGAATTTCAAGGATGCCATGGATATTTTCCTGAAAGCTGGAGCGCTTATGCAAGTCGGGGATGCCCAGGGATTGCTGAAAGCGATCGATCATTTGCTGTCCGATCCCCAGCGCGCTAGGGCTCTGGGCGAAAAGGCAAAAGAAACAGTTGCGAGATATCAAGGGGCAACGGCAAAAACGCTTGAGGCGATTAGCGAAATATTACTTTTGCGATCGGGTTAGATTATGAAACGGTTTTTATATTTTTTGGCGACAGATCGGATCAATGGGGGGATGAGCTCGGCGGCGAAGGGTTTTCTGTGGGGCTTGTCAAAGATCTATGGTTTTCTTGTTGCTCTCAGAGGGCTTTTTTATGGGATGGGCCTATGGAAAAGCCATAGATTGTCCGTTCCCGTCATCAGTGTGGGCAATCTGACGATGGGAGGGGTCGGGAAGACGCCGCTGATCGAGTTCATCGCGCGGGCTCTGAAACAAAGAAATATTCGGCCCGTTATTCTGATGCGCGGCTATATGGACCAGAGTTATGGTTCCCGGGCCCAAAACAGCGATGAAGCGATGATGCTTCGCAGCATTCTGGCCGATATCCCGGTCTTAATCGGGGCGGACAGATTGAAAAATGCCGAAGTGTTCTGCCGGAAGAACAAGGCGGATGTTTTTCTTTTGGATGACGGATTCCAGCACCGGCGCATATGGCGCGATCTCGATATTGTCGCGATCGACGCGACGAATCCCTGGGGCAACGGGCAGCTTTTGCCCCGAGGGATTTTAAGGGAGCCCAAGGGCGCCTTGGCCAGGGCCCAGATATTTGTTCTGACAAAGGTTGATCTTGCGCCGGAGGGCGTCAGCGCAATAAGATCTGATTTGAAAAAGGAGAATCCGAACGCGTTGATCGTTGAAAGCGTCCATGAGCCCGTGAGTTTCTCGGATTTGCGTTCGGGGGAAGATGTTCCTTTAGCGTGGGCGCAGGGGCGGAAGATGGCATCGGTATGCGCCATAGGATCTCCGGAATCTTTTGCAAGGATACTTTTGAAGCTTGGGGCCGAGATCGGCCACAATTTTATGTTTATTGATCACCATAGCTATGTACCCGGCGATGTCGATCGGATTGTCCAACTGTGCCAAAAGGAGGGGTTAACGGCAATCGTAACGACGGAAAAAGACGCGGTGAAACTGAAAATTTTTCTGGATAAGATCCCCGCCGATTGCCGCCTTCTATCCCTGAAAGTGAAAATTTCGATTGTTGAAGGAAAGGATCAGTTTTTTGAAAGAATCCATCGCCTATTATAGTATCCGGACATTCGGGTTTTTTATCCGGTGCCTGCCGGTTTCGGCGGCCCTGTGGGTCGGCAAAGGAATCGGGATGTTTGCGTATTATTTTGACATCAAGCATAAATCTCAGGCCTACGCCAATCTGAAAATCGCTTTTGCTCATACAAAATCCCCGAACGAGCTGAAACAGATTACTAAAAGGCTTTTCAAGAATTACGGACAAAATCTCGTTGAATTGTTCCGGATGCCGTTAATGTCGCCGAAAAAATTCGATCAGGTGGTTACGGTGGAAGGCAAGGGGCATGTTTCCAAAGCGCTGGAGCAGGGAAAAGGCGCAATTATCCTGGCGATGCATTTCGGGAGCTGGGAACTGGCCAGCCTGTCGTGCGCCATGCTCGGGTATCCCTACAAAATGTTCGTTAAGACGCAAAAGCGGAACACAAAACTTGACGATCTGTTGAATTCGTACCGCGAATGCGGCGGGTCGGTGGTCATCTCCCGGGGCAGCGGCACACGGGACTTCGTGCGGAGCCTCAAGAACAACGAAGCGATCGGGATGGTTGTCGACCAAGGCGGGCGCGACGGCGTTCTTATCCCGTTCTTGGGCCGCCAGGCCACTATGTCCGTCGGGGCGATTCGCATGGGATTGAAACTCGGCGTCCCGATCTGCTTTTCGGCGATTATCCGTCAGGGCGGAGCCCGCCACAAAATGATCATCCATGAGCCGTTGGTCCTGGAAAATACCGGTGATGTCGAAGCCGATGTCGTGGCGAACCTCAAAAAGATCTCAAAGATTATGGAGTATTATATCCAGACATATCCGTCGGAATATATGTGGTTTTACAAGATCTGGAAGTATTCGAACGAGTCCTCTATTGCCGTCTTGAGCGACGGGAAGACCGGCCATTTGAGGCAATCGCAATCTGTGGCGAAAATGATCGAAAAAGCCTTGGCCGAGCGCGGCATCAAGGCCGTGACGCAGGTCGTCCCGATCGTGTTTCAAACGAAATTCAGGGCGCGCCTGTTTTCCGTGTTAAGCCTGTTATCGCACCCGTTCGTTTATCAGGGGCGGCTGGAATGGATGAAATATTTTCTGACGGAAGAATCGTTCTTCGCGGCGGCCCGGCTGAAATCCGATTTTATCGTCTCCTGCGGCTCATCGATTGCCGGCGTCAATAATCTGCTGTCGCGCGACAGCAACGCCAAAAGCATCGTAATTCTTAAGCCGGGCCTGTTGGGCTACGGGCGCTTCGATCTTGTTGTTTTGCCGCAGCATGATGAGCCGAAAAACAAAAATGGCAAGAACCTGTTTGCGATTACCTATGCCGCGCCGAACCTGGTGATGGAGGATTATCTCAAAGAGCAGTCCGAAGGGCTTCTGAAACGCTTTTCGCATCTGAAAGGCAATCTTCGTCCCAAGATCGGTCTGTTCATCGGGGGCAACGCAAAAACGGTTTTCTTAAGCCAGAGGCAGATCCGGATCGTCGTGCGCCAGATCAAAGAGGTCCTTAATGAAATTAATATGGATATTCTGATCACGACATCCCGCCGCACGCCGGGCGGGATCGAAAAACTGTTGGTCAAAGAATTCAAGAAGCATCCGAATTGCCCGCTGTTGATCATTGCGAACCAGGAGAATGTTCCCGAGACGGTAGGGGGGATCCTGGGATTATCCGACATTGTCATTGTTTCCGGCGATAGCCTTTCGATGGTTTCGGAAGCGGCCAGTTCCGGCAAAAGCACGATCGTGTTCTTGCCGGAAGTGAAGGCGAAAGTCCTCAAGGGCGAAAATAAATATGAGATGTTCACGGAGAGGCTCAATGCCCAAGGATTTGTCCTTTCTTCGAGCGTCCATCATCTTGGCCAATCCATCTACGATGTGGCGAAAGGCAAGATTCAGACCAAGAAAGTCGATGACAATGCGATCATTTTTGAAGCTGTCCGGAAGGTTATATAGGTAGCGTTCAGCCATGAAACCCCATCACGCGAAATACATTCTAGAAAATATGGGCCAGAAGTCCATTGAAATCATAGCCAAAGACCTTGGGATCAAAGAACGAAAAATAAAACGATTTCTGGAAAGTCAGCAAAAGGATGAAAAACAAAGAACGCCGGCGGGTAGCGGCGTCGGACAATCCGGGTCTGTCCAGATTTCTTGTAAAAAAAGAAATATTATTTTGTCCGCTATTTTGATCGCTGCCTTAGGTTTTTTCACCTATGCAAACTCAATCAGCGGCCAGTTTCTCTGGGATGACAACCTTCTGGTCAAAGACAATCTCTATATCCGTGATTGGACTCATCTGCCTCAGATATTCACTCAAAGCATTGGGGCGGGAAGCGGCATCAAATATTATTTTTACCGACCCGTGCAGATGCTTACGTACATGATGGATTATTCTTTGTGGAAGCTTGATGCCAGAGGATATCATCTGACCGGCATCCTGTTGCATATTTTTGCGGCTTTAAGCGTTTATTTCCTCTCGAACACGATTTTTAACGACAACCTTTTATCGTTGTTCGCGGCAGCTTTCTTCGTCGTTCATCCCGTTCATACGGAAGCGGTGGCTTACATTGCCGGAAGAGCGGACTCCCTGGCCTTGCTGTTCATGATGTTGTGCTTCAGTTTTTATTTTAAACGGCTTTCTTCAGGCCGCTCGGGACCATATGTTCTGATGCTCGTAAGCTATGCGTTGGCCCTTTTGTCGAAGGCAAACAGCTTGATTTTGCCCGGCCTAGTGCTGCTTTATCACCATAGCTATAAAGTGCGGATGAGGGGGAAAGATTTTTTCTCTCTTGTGGGGCTGTCCTTAGTTTATCTTTTTTTAAGGACGACTGTCTTAAAAGAATCGGCTCCTCTGGATTCTTACCCGACGGCTTTATGGGAAAGGATTCCCGGCGTTTTTGCCGCTCTCACGAATTATATCCGGCTCATCTTTTTTCCTTTTGATCTTCATATGGGATATGGCAGCCCATTGTTTCGTTGGAGCGATCCGAAAGTGATCTCAGGAATGGGGATCGTATCGCTGTTTTTATTCTTTCTGATAAAGGCAAGAAACAAAAGCACGCCGGTTTTTTTCTCGCTATCTTGGTTTTTGGCTGCTCTGCTTCCCGTATCGAACTTATATCCGATTAATGCCTACATGGCCGAACATTGGCTGTATCTGCCTTCCGTGGGGATGTTTTTTCTTTGGGGATATGGGATCATCAAGCTCCGTCAGATCAAGGCGGCCCGAATGCCGACCGTTTTTTTGGCGATTGGATTATTAGTTTTTTATTCTTGGTTGACGGTCAAAAACAACGCTTACTGGAGAACGCCTCTAGTTTTTTTTGAACGGTTGGTAAAGTATGCTCCTAACAGCGCGCGCGCTCATGTTGAACTGGGGTTGATTTACAATTCGATGGGCAAGGAAAACGAAGCCGAAGCGATGCTTAAAAAAGCGATCGCGCTCAAGCCCGATTATGCCGAAGCTTACAATAGTTTGGGTGCGGCGTACGATCAGATGGGCAGGACGGCCGAGGCTCTGGCGATGTTTGAAAAAGCCGTTCACATCGATCCGGATTATCCCAGGGCCTACAATAATCTGGCTATTTTTCATTACTACCATCAGAATTATAAATTGGCCATCGAATATAGCGACCAAGCCAAAAGGCGGGGCTTTGTGAATCCTCTTATCGAAGGCTTGCTTGAGCCGTACCGCGAGAAATAAAAGATCCGAGAAGGAGCGTATCTTTTATTGGCTTAAATTTTTTATGTGGTGACCTATGAATGTTCTGCAAATTATTCCTGAACTGAATGTTGGCGGAGTGGAGACCGGCACCGTTGATTTTGCCAAATATCTGATCGATCACGGGCATGGGGCCGTTGTTGTCTCCCATGGCGGCGTGCTTGTGCCGGACCTGGAGGGTTTTGGTGCCCGGCATTATACATTGCCGGTTCATAAGAAATCTTTGTGGACCATGATCAAGACGGTGAAGGATCTGCGTTCAATAATCCAGGAAGAGCAGATTGATATTGTCCATGCCCGTTCGCGTGTTCCGGCATGGATCGCGTATTTTGCTTGCCGCAGGACGAAGGCGGCTTTTGTGACGACATGCCATGGTTATTACTCGAGCCATTGGTTCAGCCAGGTCATGGGATGGGGAAAGCTGGTGATCGTTCCCAGCCGGGTGATCGGCCGGCACATGATCGATGATTTCAAGGTCCTGCCGCGCAGTATCCGCTGCATTCCCCGCAGCGTCGATCTTAAAAAATTCGATATTGAACGCGAACCGGTTGAGGGGGTCGCGCGGTGCACGATCACGATGATCGGCCGCATTACTCCCTTGAAAGGGCACGCGTTTTTTCTCAAGGCGATGGCGCGGGTGGTGCGGACGATCCCCTATGCTAAGGTATTGATTGTCGGCGATGCGCCGGCGAGAAAAGAATCGTATCGGCAAGACCTCGAGTTGCTCGCCCGGCGAATGGGGATTGAAAATCATATCGAATTCCTCGGGAACCGCCGCGATATCCCGCAGATCCTTGCCAAAACTGATGTTTTGGTCCTCTCGACGATTACCCAGGAGGCGTTTGGCCGCGTCATTCTCGAAGCCCAAGCGGCCGGCGTGCCGGTTGTCGCGACCAATGTCGGGGGCGTCATCGACATAATTGATGATGGGCAAAACGGACTGCTTGTTCCGCCGAAGGATACAGAGGCCATGGCTGAAGCGGTCATCCGCCTTATGAAGGATCGGGAACTGGCTGCCCGGTTGGTTGCTCAAGCCAAAGAGAAACTTTTGAATAATTTTACGCTGGAGCACATGGCTTCGGCAACGCTGAAAGTCTACGAGGAGCTTTTGCATTCTCTGAACATCCTTGTGATCAAGATCGGCTCCTTGGGCGATGTTGTCTTAGCGACGGCGGCGCTGAAAGCGATCCGCAAGAAATTTTCCGAAGCCAAAATCCATTGCTTGGTCGGAAAAGAATCAAGAAAAATCCTGCACCATTGCCCGCATTTGGATGGCATCATTGTCTATGATGTCAAGGATAAGGACCGGGGGTTCTGGGGATTGTTTAAAATTTCCAAAAAGCTCAGGAAATTCCGTTTTGATATGGTTATTGATTTCCAAAATAACCGCAAAAGTCACCTCCTTTCGTTTTTGAGTTTCGCCAGGGAAAGCTTCGGTTATGATAACGGCAAATGGGGGAGGCTTCTTTCCAACGCGATCAAGGACGCGCGCAAAGAAATCTCTCCGGTCGCTCACCAATTCCGGGTTTTGGAGCAACTGGATATCGAATACAAGCCCAATACCTATCTGGAGCTTTGGCCATCCCCGCATGACCGTCATTACGTGCAGATGCTGCTTGACTCCGAATGGCTCGGCAACAATCCTGATATTGTGGGGATCAATATCGCTGCGTCGGCAAAGTGGAAAACGAAAAATTGGCCGGTTGAACATATGGCCAAATTCTGCGATATGCTGGCGGCCAAGAATGTCCGCATCGTTCTTACGGGGATGGAAAAAGACAGGCCGCTGGCGCAATATTTTCTTTCGATCACAAAGTCGAAGCCGGCGAATTTTGTGGGCAAGACCGATATCCTGCAGTTAGCGGCCTTGATCAAGCGCTGCAAGGTTTTTGTGACGCCCGACTCGGCCCCGTTGCATGTGGCGGCGGCCATGCAGACGCCAGTCGTCGCGTTTTTTGGCCCGACGGATTCGCGCCGCCATGTTCCGCCGGCCAAGAAGCTTATTGTTTTGGAAAAGAAGCTGGCCTGCGCGCCGTGCTACAGTTCCCATTGCCGGATCCTGACGCATGCGTGCATGAAAGAAATACGGCCCGAAGAAGTTTTGCGGGAAGTGGAGTCCTTGATGAAGGAAAACGAATGAACATCCTTTTTTTATCGACGCATCTGAATGCCGGCGGGATCACGAGCTATTTGCTGACGATGTCCAAAGGATTGATGCGCCGCGGACATGGCGTCCATGTCGCGACCAGCGGCGGGAATATGGAAAACGAGTTTCTGGCCGCGGGCGCAAGGCTCCTGACTCTTGATATCCGCACAAAATCCGAGCTAAGCCCGAAAATTTATATGGCGCTGTTTCCGTTGAAAAAGTATGTTCGCGAACAGAACATCGATCTGATCCATTCGCAGACCCGGATCACGCAAGTTATGGGGGCGATGTTGGGAAAGGCAACCGGGAGGGTATATGTTTCGACATGCCACGGGTTTTTTAAGGCGCAGCGGCTTTCGCGGAAGTTGTTTCCTTGCTGGGGCCGCGCAGTCATAGCGATCAGCGGGCCGGTGAAAGATCATTTGATCAATGATTTCCGGGTTTCGCCGGAAAATATTAACTTGATCGAAAGCGGGATCGATGTCGAGTCGTTTGTTCCTGTCGGCGAACAGGGCATAACGGAGGCGCGCCAGCGCTTTGATCTCGGGGAGGGCCCGGTTCTTGGCATGATCGCCAGGCTGTCCGATGTCAAAGGCCAAGATATTCTTATCGAGGCGATGAGCAAAATCGTCGCGTCTGTTCCGGACGTGAAATTGCTTTTGGTCGGAGAGGGAAGAATGGAGCCGCTCCTGCGCGAACGCGTGGAGCAACTGCATTTGGAAGATCACGTGAGATTTTTGGCCATTGTCCACAAGACACAGGAGATGCTTCCCCTGTTTGATGTTTTTGTCGTGCCGTCGAGACAAGAGGGCTTGGGACTTTCGATCATGGAAGCGCAGGCCATGGGCGTGCCGGTGGTGGCTTCCCGCGTCGGAGGGATTCCGAGCCTGATCGAGCACGGGAAAACGGGGATTTTAGTTGATCCAAAGAACAGCGTTCAATTGGCGGATGCGATCATTGAGCTTTTGAAAAATCGAGAGCGGGGAAAAGCCATGGGCCTCGCCGGGCGGGAATTTATCCGCAAAACGCATTCGGCAGAGAAAATGATCGATGAGGCCGTTCAATTTTATGAAACATGCATCGCAAAAAACAGTGGAAAACATTCTCGTCGTCAACGTTAACTGGATCGGGGATGTGATTTTTTCGTCCCCCGTTTTCAAAGCGTTGAAGGAGACCTATCCGCACGCCAGGATCTGCTGCCTCGCGGTGCCGCGCGTTTACGAGGTCCTGGAGTCCATTCCGTTTGTCGATGAGATCATCGTTTATGACGAAAAGGGGCGCCATTGGGGGTTT
>JAKQAH010000028.1 GCA_029568545.1 Candidatus Omnitrophota bacterium | reverse complement strand
TTTTCCGGCAAACAGCCTCAATCCGACTGAAAATCTGAGCGATATTGTCGCGAATCATCCGAATAAACTAACATAAAGTAATTTAATAGTCAATCGGTATCGCCCGAGGAATAACGAATCTTAGAAAATTCTATTTATTTGCGTCGCCTTGAGGGTTGCCATAGGCAGGATTGAGCTTCACCGCCATTTTATAAGCCGCAGCGGCCTCATTTTGTTTATTCATAAGATCATACACGTCACCAAGATTGTAATAAGCCTCCGCATCTATCGGATTGATCTCCGTCGCCTTTTTGTACGCGGCAGCCGCCTCTTCTCTTTTGTCCATCGCGCGGTAGACGTTGCCAAGGCTAAAATAAGCATTGGCGTGATCGGGTTTAAGCCCGATCGCTTTCTTGTAAGAGGCAATCGCTTCTTCGCGGCGGTTCATCGCGGCATACGCAACACCGAGATTGTTATGCGCCTCGGCGTAATCCGGCTTAAGCGCAATCGCTTTGTGATAGGCGCGGATCGCTTCTTCCGGCTGACGGAGAGAAAAATAAGCAAGCCCAAGATTGTTATGCGCATCGGCAAAGTCCGGCGTGATCTCGATCGCTTTTTGGTAGGAGAGAACCCCTTCTTCCCACCGGCCTATTTCGCTATAGACATTCCCGAGATTATTGTAGGCCTCATCGTATCGCGGCTTGAGATCGATCGCCTTTTGATATGAGCGGATGGCCTCCTCTTTCCTGTTCGCCTCCACATAAATATTGCCGAGATTATAGTGCACCGCGGGGCTTTCGGGGGCATACGCGAGGGTCCTTTCAAAAAACCCCAAAGGTTCCCGCCAATAAGTGTTCTGGCGAAACGTTAAATATGCATAGAAGAAGACCAGGCCCGCGATCAAAAACACCGCAAAGGCCTTGAGATCTTTATTATCGAATAACACGCGAATAGCTTTTGCCATGATCAAAAAGAAACCGACCGACGGCAAATACAGCCAGTGCTCGGCCATATAGGCATTGATCCCATAAAGATTGGATACGGGAAGAAGGGCTATCAGAAACCACGCGATGGCAAAGAAAATCAAAGGGCTCTTTTCCTTCTTGCGAAGAGCATAGGCCACGATCCCGACGAGCATAACGATCCCCCAAAACACTCTGGGATCTTTCCATCCAAACAGCGCCCGGCCATATTCCATATGCAGGCCAAAAGGAAGGAACAATAATCTCAGATAATTAGCCAACGCGACAAAGAATCCGGGCAGCCTTTGCGCAAAGGTTGTGTTATAAGATTCCCCCGAAGGTAGCAGCTCTTTTAGAACGGCCACTCTCAAGACAACATAAAGAGTAGCGAGGCCCACAATGAGAAAAAACGCCTCCGCTTTGATCTTCTTCTTAAAACTGTAATGGTAAACAAGCAGCAACACCGGCAGGATCAGACTATGTTCCTTCGAGAGCAGAGCCAGTCCATAACTTAGAGCCATAAGCGCATAGATGCCCAAATTCTTTGCGGAACAGCTCCGTATATAAAGGAGAAAACAAAACAACATGAACAACAGGGCCAAGGAATCCGCCCTGCCGGAGATATAGGTCACGGCTTCCGTATGGATAGGATGAACCACATACAGGATCCCGGTCAGCACGGCGAGTCCCAGGTCACTGAATAAAAGAAGAATGGAACAAAAGAGACAGAGCGCAACAAGAATGTGCAGAAGGATATTCGTCAGATGGTAACCGCGAGGGTCCAATTTCCAGATGGAATGATCGATCATGTAGGTGATAGTCTGAAGCGGACGATAAAAATTGTACCTCCGGCCGCTGCCGGCACCGAGATCCTCAGTGAAGATCTTCGGAAGGCCGGCCCAGCTCTTTATGCTGGGATTATTTTCGATCAAATGGCCGTCATCCCAAATAAATTCGTTCTTCACCGAATTCCCGTACGCAGCAAATCCTAGAACAATGATTAAAATAATGCTCAAGAATACATTTTGGGGGCGAGGCTGTTTCTTATTTTCCTGCATCAATGTTCCCTTTATGGGTTTTCCTCTTCCTCAAAACCGATTGTTGGGTCCAAAATCTCAGCCAGAATAAAATTCAACGCACGCACAAAGGCTTCATTGATCGCTTTCCGGTCCGCCGTGCCGGGCGCACCAATGAACCGATGCAGTTCCGCGGTCCGGAGATTGTATAATCCGGCATTGATCGGCTCCTTCGGGAATTGGGTGTCAAGATAATGAAAATAAAGCGGGATTTGAAAGGACCGGACATGCTCGCGGATCGTTTCGCGCGACAGGTCCAGGGCCCGGATCTGGTCCGCCGATTTCGGCATTACGTCCGTGCTCCCGGTCTTGTAATCGACGATCATGATCGTTCCGTCTTCCATCTTATCGACGCGGTCAACAACATAGCGGAACTTGATCTTTCCGGCCGGCAAAGCAATGCTATCGTCGAAGCGGCTTTCCAGGAAAAGGATCTTCTCGACCTTGCGCTGCTCGTCGGACTGTTCCCTGTCAAGGAACTGGTTCAGCCGTTCTGTCACAACCGAACGCAGCAAAAAAGAATCCGACTTCATGGTCCGCTCAAACGTCTCTTGGAATTTCCGTTCCAGGATCTTGGCACAACGGTCCCGGAACGCTTTGTCGATCTTCGGTTTTTTGTTTAAGAACGGCCTGAAGCTTTCTTCCAGCAGTTCGTGGACAAAGGTCCCGACATG
>JAKQAH010000018.1 GCA_029568545.1 Candidatus Omnitrophota bacterium | reverse complement strand
TAAAAATCATCCTCATTAAGCTTTTCTTTTTCTCTTCGGATCAAGCCAGATCCGGCTGAACTCCGACGTGATCCTGGTCTCGTCTGTTTTCGATATATACTTCTCCTGGACCTGCAAAGGCTTTTTCCCCGCGCCTTTTTTTAGGGCCGCGGCCCGCTCAGGAACTTTCCCTTTATTCAAGAAATCCTTGACGCTGCTGGCCCGCGCGCCTAAAGCCCGCACCGCATATTGAATATCCCGGTCATCGCTGACAACAATGATCTCTTTTGAGTTTTTTGCTTCACCGACAATTTTTTTAATCTCATCATCGGCCGAACCGTTCAGCGAAAAAACGATTTTCGCGGCCGCAGATTTCATGCCGCCGAACACGTCTGCATTGCCGTCGAACACAATGGTCACCCGGTTATTGTCACTCCCCTGGGGCCTGCGCTGCTCGATAAAACGGACCAGATAACCGCGCCGGTCTTCAAGCTTCGCTTGATCCAACGCGGACGGCATCTGATGAATAACGTTGTATCCGTCCAACAGATAATGTATAGACATAGAGGATCCCGCCCGTCAAACCGACCATGACCATAAAAAGAAAATTGATCAGCGATATACTCACCGCCACCCCGGAAGCCATCCCGACCTTGGCGAATAAATATGTTGCGCCGATCTCCCTGAATCCCAGCCCCCCGATCGACGGGAATGCCGCAGCGACGCAAATCAGGGGAACAAACACAAGAAAAGGCGCAATGGGGATATCCTGGTGCAGCCCTTTCGACGTAAAATAAAACGTGAGCGCAAATGTCGTTTGGGAAAGACAGGACAAAAGGACCCCTTTGATCCCCTCCTGGTACTTATGGGCGCCTTTTAATAACGCGATGTCGTAATGCATCATCATCAGCGCTTTTTGAAGCCGCGGGAGCCAGCTGAAGGCGAGGCAAACGAACGTGTAAATCTTCTCGTTAAATAACACGGCGGCAATGACCGAAATGCCGATCGCCATAAGCGCGATGGGAACGATCAGCGTATTGTCGCCGATGATCTTATGCCCGAACACGAAAGCCACGGTCGAAACGATCACCATCGCGGCAAAGCCGCTCAACCGGTCGATCAAGACTGAAGCCACGACTTTGGGCTTCTCGCTGCTGTCCTTGCAGAGGCCGATGATCTTGATCAGATCGCCGCCAATAGCCGTCGGCAAGAAAAGGTTCCCGAACAAGCCGTAAAAATAATTCTTCACAACATTCTTCACGGGCACCGAAAGATCAAGCGCCCTGATGAACACCAGCCACCGCAACAGGATAATCGCATTAATAAAGACAAAAATAACAGCCGAGAGAATAATATAGCTAAGATCGGCGGATCTTAAAATCTCTCCGGTGCTTTTTATATCAATCCGAGAGAAAATATACCATAAGAGCCCCCCGCTGATCCCCATGCGGGCTAAAAAAGAAAAAAAGCTTTTGGCGCTCTTTGTTACATGCATTGTCTATCCGGTCCGTGCGTAAATCTCTTGCAGGCACTTTTGATATCCGCTCTCGGCAATAAAAGAACTCCTTGCCAGCGGCGCGCTCATAACATGCGCGAATCCGAATTCCAGGCCTTTTTCCCGGTAATGATCGAATTCTTCCGGCGTCGCAAAACGCTGCACCCGCACATGACGCTTAAGCTGCGTCGGTGCAAGATACTGCCCGATTGTCAGGATATCGCATCCCGCCGCCCGGAGATCGCGCATCGCCTCAAAAACCTCTTGCGCTGTCTCCCCCAAGCCGACCATAAAACCCGACTTTGTGAAAATCGAAGGATTGAGGCTTTTGATATTCTTTAAAACGTTCAAAGACCGTTCATAGTCCGCTTGCGGACGAATAGACGCCGATAGCCGGCGCACCGTTTCAATATTATGGCTGACAACCTCAGGCTGAACCGCTGCTAACTTGCTAAGACATTCCATCCTGTTGGAAAAATCTGGAATCAAGACCTCGGCCTTGATCGACGGATTAATCCGACGGACCGCCAGGACCGTTGCGACAAACTGCTGGACGCCTTCGTCGGGAAGATCATCCCGGGTTACAGACGTGATCACAACGTATTTCAACCCCAAATCCTTGACCGCGGCCGCAATCTCATCCGGCTCATTCGCATCAACATCCCTGGGCCGCCCGCTTTTAACCGCGCAAAACCGGCAGGCACGTGTGCAAACGTCTCCGAGGATCAGGAACGTGGCCACGCCTTCTTTCCAGCATTTGCCCATATTCGGACACAGCGCGCTTTCGCAAACCGTATGAAGCCCTGATAAACGGAACTTCGTTTTCATCTCCCGGATCGTTTCCATATCCGGAAGTCCCTGCCGGAACCACGGAGGTAACCGCTCTATTTCCGTAACGGACGCATCCGCCATCTTCGCAGCCATTCTTTGCTCATTCTTTTTGTTTCGCTTCGAGTTCTTTTAATTTCCCGCGATATTTTTCCCGCTCCGGGCCTGAGGCATAATCAACGATCAGCTTCCCGTTGAGATGGTCCGTCTCATGCTGAATGACCCTTGCCAAGAGGCCGTCGCAGGTCATTTTCATCATGCGGTTATCTTCATCCATATACTGAAGAGAAATCTTCTCCGGACGGTGCATCATGATGGTCACTTCAGGAATGCTCAGGCATCCCTCTTCGAGAGCGGCCATTCCTGACCTTTTGGTGATTTTCGGATTGACAATGACCATAGGGCCCTCGCCTACATCCAGAACAAAAAACCGTTCCATAATTCCGACCTGTGGAGCCGCCAAGCCCACTCCTTTGGCTTGATGCATAGTCTCGATCATCGAGTTCATGACCGCCCGCACGCCGGGGCCGACCTCTTTGACAGCGGCACATTTTTTCCTTAGACAAGGATCTCCGTAAAGACGGATCTTTAATTCCGGAAGGCTCATTTTTTGATCTTGTTATTTGGATCCAGGTTGACGATCTTGATCTTGTGGCCTTTCGCTTCCTGCGGGTCCATCAAGGCATAGCTGAGAATAATGACTTGATCGCCCACAAGCCCCATTCGCGCCGCCGGGCCATTCAGACAAATTTTGCCCGATCCCGCCTCACCGGCGATCACATAGGTTGTGAAACGGTTGCCGTTGTTGACATTGAGCACATGGACCTTTTCCCCTGGGAGAATATCAACAGCGCGGATCAATGTCTCATCGATCGTAATGCTTCCTTCATAGCGAAGGTCGGCTTCCGTTACGAACCCGTGGGCAATCTTGGATTTACAAACTTCAATTAACATGGAACCATCACCTCAATTACATTTTTGGTTTGATCTTTGCCAGCAGCTGTTCCTTGGACATGGCCCCGACGACTTGCGTAACAATTTCCCCGCCTTTGAAAAGAAGCATCGTGGGAATGGACATGATGCGGTATTGGCCGGCAATGTCTTGAGCCTCATCAACATTCACTTTTGCGACCTTAAGCGTCCCTTGAAGGTCTTTGGAAATTTCCTCAATGACCGGACCGATCATTCTGCAAGGTCCGCACCACTCGGCCCAGAAATCCACCAGAACAGGAAGGTCGGAATTTATTACTTCCTCATTGAAATTTTCGCTGGTGACATGCAATACAGACATATATTCCTCCTTTTTGAATAAAATAGCAGCCTATAAAGTGATATCCATATTAATACTGATACTCCCTATTTAAGAGGGTATTATATACAGAAGAACTATGTATATCAACTGTTGTTTTTTCGGCGCAACAAGACTGACAAAACCACCGAAAGATTTTTCCCAGCGATTTTTTCGGAAGCGAAAACTATTGAAAGATAAGGAATTAGAAAAACCGACTAAGGAATTGTTTAAAGAATTCGCAGACCGGCCGCGCGGCATAAAGCGTCCCATAAATCATCCCGGCCCGCGCTCCCGCGAGCATTCATCTCCCAAGACGCTCACTTTTTATATCGCCCATAAGAAACTTCGACTTCCTGGCCATTGCTTTTAAGGACGATCGAGCCATCCAGGTCCGTTCGGAAAATCTCGCCCTTCAGCTTATCCCATCCTTCGAAAAATGGCTTTCCGTATTCATTCGCTCCCGTTGAAACGACAAAAACAGCTTCTTCGCCAAAAGCGCTTGCAAAACGCCCCGTGATGCGTCCGCCGTGGTGAGGGACTAAAATGGCGTTTGCTTTTTTCGCTTCGGGATAACGCTCCAGAAGATCGTCCTGTTGGCGCTGCTGGATGTCCGACGGCAACAAGAATGACGTGTTTTTAAAAACGAGCCAAAGGACCAGAGCATTCTCATTGGTTGATCCCGTGAGCTCCGAAGGATGCAGAACGACCAGGCGCGCTTCCTTATTCCCCAGGAAGATCTCATCCCCTTCCCTGAGAGCGACCGCAGGAATCCGGCGTTTCTCGATCTCGCTCAAAAGATCGTCGTAACTTTTGTCATCGGCCGTAGGATCCCCGTTCGTGTAGAATTTCGCAACAGGATATTTCTTGATCACGGAAAGAAAACCGCTGAAATGGTTTTTATGCGGATGCGTCAGAATGGCTGCGGCGAGATTCTTAATATTTCGGGAGGCAAGATATTGATTCAGACGGGCGGTATATTTTTGGTCACCCGCATCAATAAGAAT
>JAKQAH010000012.1 GCA_029568545.1 Candidatus Omnitrophota bacterium | reverse complement strand
CAGGACTTGTTCCCAGATACCTTTTCTTCGACAAAATGGACCTTGCCAAAGTCCTTCTCGTTGGCCATTCGAAGGATATCGCCCTTGTTTTTCTCTGTGTCCTGATCAGCCGTTGACACTCTCAGATAAGCAACCGTCTTGTGTTTTTGATCGATGTCTTTGGATGCCATATTGCCCCCTTGCGTTAAAATAAAACGAAAACCTGTAAAGTTGTTTTTAAATTAACACAAGTATAAAATAAATGTCAATCGTTTTCATTTTATATATCAGTATGGGTTAAATGATCGTTTTTATTTTATTCGGTTGCCGTTTTCTCCCGCCGGATCTGATCGGCCAGAGAAGTCAAGGCGTCTTGTTGTCGGCGTTATTTTCTCCCGCCGGATCCGTTCGGCCGGAGAAACCAGGGCGTCTTGTTGTCGATGCTATTTTCTCCCGCCGGATCCGTTCGGCCAGAGAAACCAGGGCGTCTTGTTGTTGGCGTTATTTTCTCCGGTCTGATCCGCTCGGCCGGAGAAATCAAGGCGTCTTGTTGTTGGCGTTATTTTCTCCCGCCGGATCCGTTCGGCCGGAGAAACCAGGGCGCCTTGTTGTCGATGCTATTTTCTCCCGCCGGATCTGATCAGCCAGAGAAATCGAGGCGTCTTGTTGCCGGCGTTATTTTCTCCCGCCGGATCCGTTCGGCCGGAGAAATCAGGGCGCCTTGTTGATCTCCCTGTATTCTTCCGCCTTGCTTTTGCCGGCCGGATCCATCTTGAAGCGGATGAAATCATAAAGATTTGTCAACTTTTCCCGAACCTCTCCGCCTTTGCATCTTCCATTTCCGCCGGTTCCTTTCGTTTTACAGGGATCTTTTCAGCTTGATATTCTTCATTCCGCCTTCCCCGGGTCTTTCCAGGGAAGGCGGAAACCTCTCTTCTTTGATCACGAAGCCCCTTCGCTCTTGAAGTTTTCCAACGCGGCCAGGGCCTCGGCTTTCGTCAGGTATTCTCCCTCGCTGTATTCAGTATCGTATCGAATGTAATGAACCTTCCAGATCCGTTCACAGCCTCGAATATGGTCCTGGACCCACGCTCTATTTGCTTTCTTCCACTCAACGCTATACTTTTTCACTGGTTTGAACTCCTTCCTCGAATATTTCCGGCCTCAAGCCGAGCTTCCATCTTGCACGGGCAACCAGGGATCGCGCCTGTTCTTTCGTGGTGCCTATGGCCTTGCCGATCTCCCGGTATTTCATGCCCGTTTGACGCAGCTCAAAGGCCCGCCGTTGCCGATCTGTGAGTTCCCCTCTCTTCATGCATCAGGCCTCTTCGATCCGACCGGGGAAGAACCGCTCAATCGTTTCAACATCGGCTTCCTTTTCTTCCAGCCAGGCCAGGGCCTCGGCATCGGAAAGCACCGCCAGGCCGTCTCCGCCTCCATAGCCATTCGATCCCACTGGAACTGCGTACTTTGACATCGGCCCGCCCTCTCCGGCGACAAAGAACGCCCCTTTTGGGGTGCGATAGAGCGTTTCTTCGCAGAAATGGAAGTCGTTCCGATAATAGTGGTTCGACCAGGTGAAAACTTCCTTGGCCGTTTCGGTGTTGTACAGCTTGCCATTGATAACTCGCTTCATCTCGAACTCCTTTCATGTGTGGTTTGTTCTTGCAATCTAACGCAATCATGCTACATCGGTTTTGCAGGCGCCGGTTGGTTTGAACCCATCCGGTCACCCGAACCATTAATGCCTTACTTGCTATTCTGAACAACCGATCGCTCATCGCCTCACCATTCAACGATCTCCCGTTTGCCAATGCCTGAGTGTGGGGGGGATACAATTCCCGTTCGTTTTGACGATGATTTCGGCCATATTTTTCTTGCTTTTCCCGGCAAAACGTCAATATCCCTATGC
>JAKQAH010000007.1 GCA_029568545.1 Candidatus Omnitrophota bacterium | reverse complement strand
GATCTTAAAATAATATTCGCCAACGGCGAACAGGGCCTGCTGCCGGTATCTCGACTCCGGATAATCGCGCAGCAATTCATTGTAATGCATGAAGGCGAAATAAGTTTGCCCGGTCTTAGCAAATTCCGTAGCTTGGGAATAGGTTTGGACCGCGCTGGGAGCCGCCCCCAGGCTCCCCAGCCATACCAGAAACAGGACCAGCCAAACCAAATAACGGTTCATAAGCAATATGCCCCTTTTCTCCGGATTAAAATGTTTGATAAGATCATCGATGTGTAAGGCTTATAAATCGGATCGATCCGACAGTTCAATTATAGCGCAAAATATTTTGCGCAATAGCGAAAATTAACCTATTTGGTCAAGTTAAGATTTTTATCCGTCCTTCAAACCAAAAAGACAGAACACCAGGCCTTCCGTATCCTTGATAATTTCGGCTGTAAACTTGAACGCTCCCAGTTTCGCCAAATCCGCGCCCGCCCCTTCTTTGCGAATAAACGCAACCTTGATCGTCATCCCTGAAACCCCGGCCTGAAGATAGCTGATTTCAGGAATTTCGATATTGATTTTTTCTTCTAAACTGCCAAATTCTTTCATTTGGATCCGAACGACCGAAACTTTTTTCCAATCGATCTTTAGATCTCCGGGAAGAGTGTCATAAGAAGTGTGGACAATGCCCTTGTCTGTCAAGGCGATAATCTTATAGCCATACGGGTATGCCGCCTCCCAGTCCTCCTCCTTGCCCTCAATCAGGAAGCTGTAAGAATCCCTGACTAAATTCATAGCTTTCTTGTCCGGGCCAAGAAAAAGAATGCCGCAGACCGCGCAGGCCATCAAAATCACCAAAAGGAGCTCCATTTTATATTGCTTGAACGAAAATCCTTCGGGAACATATTTTTTTTGCTCCCGTCGTTGCTCGCGCAGGCGCTGCTCCTGCAACCGCTTATGATGGCGTATTTTGGTCCGGCTAATGCCTGTGCGGGATTTCCCCATAATCGCCCCTTAAAATAAACATGTATTGCATAACACCACACCGAGTAATACCAAGATATTCCCTTCGCGTTTGATTGTCCATATTTTTATTTGAAATCGTAGCCGCATAAACCTTAAAAAAATATCGGCCGTGAATAACAGTGGAATTTTAATACAAATAATGTTATTATTCTGTACGCTGTTTCGGAAAATTCTTACCAACGCATCCGTCAGACTTTAAATAATATCACGCAAAAGGATTCCAGACATGTCAACTCTCATTACACAAATCAGTAAACTGGCCGCCATACATAACATTCCGGACCCAAAACTGATCCAAAAGCACAATATCAAGCTCGGCTTGCGCAATGCAGATGGCAGCGGTGTCGTGGTCGGATTGACCTCAAAAGGATGCGTCATCGGTTATCAAAAAATATCAAAAGCAAACCCGCAGTTTGACCGCGAAGACATTACCCTGCAGGTCCCGGGACTTGACAAAAAATTATCTGCGGCAGAAGCATGTTACTATCTCATGCACGGCCGCCGACCAGAGGCGGGCGCCCTCTCGACCTTTCTTTCACGCCTGGCGGACGTCGGAACAGACTATGAAATCAAACCGGCCGAAGGCCGGCTTTACTACTGCGGATATTCCGTTGATGATCTGGTGCGCGCCTACGAAGAAAAGGACAACGAAGGCTTCGACGAGACCATTTTCCTCTTGTTGACCGGGGAATTGCCCAAGGCCACAGAGCTTAAGAAATTTCGCCAGGAATTAACGGAGCGGCGCAACATCCCCATGCGCGTTAACCGTTTCATTACCTACACCTCGGAGAATCCGGACCAGATGAACGCCCTTCACCGGGCGGTTTCCGCCTTAAGCCTCGCCGATAAAGACCCTGATTCGGACGACATGTACCATCAGATCGAGCAATGCCTGAACCTGATCGCGAAATTCCCCACGATCATCGCGCACAACTATAACATCATGCTGTTTCAAAAAGGCAAAGGCCACGGCCTGATCAATCCCAACTCCAATTTAACTCCGATGGAAAATTTCTTTTATATGCTCAACGGCCAAAAACCGGATAAATTTATCACCAAGCTTCTCGATACCATGATGATCCTGCATGCCGAGCACGGCGGAGGGAACAATTCAACGTTCACGGTCCGCTCGGTCACGTCAAGCGGCGCCAACACGTATATGGCCATCTGTTCGGGGATCGCGTCTTTAAGCGGATATTTGCACGGCGGCGCGAACGAGGCCGTGCTCGAGATGATGGACAATATCCAGGAGAACGTCAAAGACTGGGATGATGAGGAGGAAATCGAAGCCTATTTAAAGAAAATCCTCGCCGGCAACGCCCATGATGGAAAGAAAAAGATCTACGGCATCGGCCATGCCGTTTATACCCTTTCCGATCCCCGGGCCAAGATCCTCGACGCTAAGGCGCAACAGCTGGCCGTGATGACCAAGCAGGAAGATGTTTATCGCCTTTATAAAAATGTCGAGCGCCTGGCCTGCAAGATCGTCACCAAAGAAAAAGGGAAAACGGTTTCCCCCAATATTGATTTCTATTCGGGATTCGTCTATAAAGCTATGGGGATCCCCAAAGAGATCTTTACCCCGCTTTTTGCCATGTCGCGCGTCGCAGGATGGTGTGCTCACCGCCTGGAGCAGATCATGCAAGGGCGTATCATCCGCCCGGCCTACGTTTCATCCATCAGCCCACGGGAGTATGTCGATATAAAAAAGCGGAACAAAAAGTCTTAAGGCGGGCGTAATAAGCGCGGTTACCACGTTCTCGCTCGCTGGAGCCGGCGGCGGTTCTGATCTTCTTCAATCTTTTTGGCGTTAGCGATAACAGGAGCGATCTGGGAGGCAATGCCGGAAAGCAAATTGATCTGGCTGCGCGAAATGTCGATCTTTTCGGACCGGTTCGAAACGAGGAAAAACCCCAGCAGCTCTCCTCGGTGAATCAACGGCTGAACCACAAACGATAGGCCGCAATAGCGCGGAAGCGCGTTCCGGCCAAAAATCTCTGTCTTGGCCGCATCCTCAACCACAAGGCGTTCCTTATTCTCTTTCAGCCATTTAATGATCGCGTCATTTTTCTGCAGAGCGATCTCTCCGGCTGTTGAAAATCCTTGAGAACAATGCACCTCGAACATCTCCGCGAATTCGTTCCAGAGCGCCATAAATCCGTTTTGAGCCCCCGGAATAATTTCCATAATCTTGCCAAGGACGTTCGCCAAAAGTTTATTGATGTTTTGTTCGCAAGCGAGCAACCGGCCGGTCTCATAAATCGTGGCGTACCCGATATCCGTCTCGCGCAGCCGCTTGATCGTCGACCCGAGCATGCCGCCTAAAATACTGACGGCAATCTGCGCGTCATTCTTCAGGAAATAATAAAAATCCTTGCAGCTCAGCTTTAGCAAAACCGCCTCGCCTTTGGCTTTCACCGTGGCCGATCTGTTCTTTTTGTCAAATAAGGCCATTTCGCCGAAAAAATCGCCCTTCCCGAGCGAGGAAAGCGACTGGGCAATGCCCGCCTCCCTGTTCACGGTCTTGACAATCTCGACCTCGCCGGAAAATATGAAATAGATCTCATCGCTTTTGTCGTCCTCGCTAAAAATGATCTGCCCATCGTTAAAATGCTCCTCCCGCAATACTTTAGCAAGCGATGCCAGGATCCGATCATCAATATTCTTGAAAAGTTCGATACCCTTGAGTTTTGAAGCATCCGACATATCGATCCTCGCGCCTTACGGACTTAAAAATAATACGGTTATTATAAATAGGCCTTCAATGCTTCCGGATTACTGGATCGCGACTCGGCCGTTTCATAAGTGATCAAGCCGTCCCGGCAAAGATCGGCCAAGGCGCTGTCCATCGATTGCATGCCAAGGCTTTTCCCTGTTTGTATGGCGCTGTAAATCTGATGCGTATGCCCTTCGCGGATCAGATTAGCAATGGCCGAATTAACGATCATGACTTCGCGCGCGGCAACCCGCCCGGTCCCTTCGATATTCGGAAGAAGTTCCTGGCTGATGACGGCGCGCAAAGCCCCCGAAAGCTGCATGCGAACCTGTTGCTGCTGGAACGACGGAAAAACATCAATGATGCGGTCAACCGTCTGCGCCGCATCGGTCGTGTGCAGCGTCGCAAAGACCAAATGCCCTGTTTCCGCCATCGTCAATGCCATTGAAATCGTTTCAAGGTCCCGCATTTCCCCGACTAAAACAATATCGGGATCCTGCCGCAGCGCGTACTTTAGGGCATTGGCGAACGTCGCGCTGTGATCCCCAATCTCTCTCTGGCTAACCAAGGACGCGCGATCCTCGAACAGATACTCGATCGGGTCCTCCATCGTGATAATATGCGATTTTTCTTCCTTATTGATCTGGTCGATCAGGCATGCGATCAGGGTGCTTTTCCCGCTGCCCGTCGGCCCCGTGACCAAGATCAACCCTTTGGGTATTTTCGTTAAATTTAAAATAGCTTCCGAAAGACCGATATCTTTGGGAGAGGGGATCTTATCCGAGATCGCGCGGAAAGCGATGGCCCAACCTTTTTTTTCCTTATAAATATTGACCCGGAACCTGGCCACATC
>JAKQAH010000179.1 GCA_029568545.1 Candidatus Omnitrophota bacterium | reverse complement strand
TTGGAAATTACGGTCGTTTCTCAACCTGTCGTTTCAGTGATTACGGAAGAGATTGTTTCACAGGAGATAGCCGACGGCAACGGGCCAGAGGAAGTTTTTGCTAGCGTTCAAGCGGCAAGCGTTCTTTCGGGAAGAAACAACCAGCCGTCCGTTGCAAGCCGGGAATCTTTGGGGGCGGTCACAAAGGCCGAGCCGTTGACGCACATTAATCCGGCGCCGCCGTATCCGCGCATCGCGCGCCAGAGGGGATGGGAAGGGATTGTCCGCCTTGAAGTGTTGGTGGACAAGGAGGGCCTGCCCGGTTCGGTAGTCATCAAGGATAGTTCCGGTCATGAGATCCTGGATGAGGCAGCATTAACAACGGTGAGGGGATGGAAATTTTCTCCGGCGCGTTCCGGATCGACAAGATTTTCCTCGCGGATCACGATTCCCATCCAGTTCGCTTTGGTCAGAGAACAGTGATTGGCTCTGGAAAGAAACAATATCGGATATTGGTTTTAAGGCGAATGTTAAATTGATATAATATTCTCCAACAAGGGAAAGGTTTAGCGGCTCATGCGCATATTATTGACAAATGATGACGGCATTTATGCCGAGGGCATTTACGCTTTATATCTTGAGTTGAAAAAGATAGGCAAGGTGACGGTTGTTGCTCCGGATTCCGAGAGAAGCTCGATCGGCCAGGCGATCACGCTCGCGCATCCCTTATGGCACAAAAAGGTCAAGCGCAACGGCCGTTTCTTCGGGATTGGCTTGAGCGGCACGCCGGCGGACTGCGTGAAGTTTGCCGTCGGCGTCCTGATGAAACAGAAGCCCGATGTGGTGGTCTCAGGCATCAATTTGGGGCACAACGACGGATGCAGCGTGTTTTATTCCGGAACGGTCGCGGGCGCCAGAGAAGGATCGTTGATGGGGATCCCGTCCTTGGCGATGTCGCTTGACACTTTTGTCGATCCCGATTTCCGGTATGCGGCGAAATGCGGGGCGAAAATCACCAAAATGATCGCGCAAAATAAAATGCCCCAAGGGACTTTCCTAAATGTGAACGTTCCCCATAAGAAAGCCTCCCAGATCAAAGGCGTCAAAATGACGCGCCAGGGGATGATCCCCATTCATGGGACGTTCCGCAAGCGGATCGATCCCGGCGGGCGGGAATATTATTGGATGACCGGCGATATGCCCGTCAAGAAGATCGACGACCGGATCGACAGCAACGCTTTGGTCAATGGTTACGTGACGATCACGCCGATCCAGAACGATCAGACGGATTATTCATTTCTTAAGAAGCTTGAGAACTGGAAGGTTTAAGCCATGCTCAGAAAAGAACCGTTTGCCAACGCCAAGATCCTCATTGTCGATGATGAAGCCACGAGCATCCATCTTCTGATGAAAGTCCTCACCGACGCCGGCTACACGAATGTCCGAGCCACGCAAGACCCTCACGAAGTCGAGAAACTTTACAATCAGATCAAGCCCGATCTTCTGGTGCTCGACCTGCATATGCCCCACATGGAGGGCTTTAAGATCATGGAGAGGCTGAAGGCGGAGCAAAAAGAGGGAGATACGTATCTTCCGATCCTTGTGATTTCCCAAGAGCGCAACCGGGTCATTCAGTTCTCGGCGCTCGAAGCCGGGGCCAAGGATTTTCTGGTGAAACCTTATGACAGCGTCGAAGTGCTGCTGAGGATCCGCAATTTTCTCGAAGTGCGCATGATGCACCAGCAGATCCGCGAGCAGAATAAGCTCCTGGAGCGCAGGATTCAGGAGAGGACCGAACAGCTTTATCAAAACCAGATCGATACGATCAAGCGTCTGAGCCGGGCCGTGGAATACCGCGATTCCGAGACGGGGGCGCACACAACGAGGATCGAGCAATATGTCTATTATCTTGCAAAGGCTCTTGGGTTCGGCGAAGAGGAAAGCAAGATCATATCGACGGCCAGCCTCCTTCATGATGTGGGCAAGATCGGCATCCCGGATCATATCCTGCAGAAGAAAGGCCCTTTGACTCCGGAAGAGCGGGAAATCATGAAAACTCACACCACGATCGGGGCGAAACTGCTCTCCGGGAGCGCTTCGACATTCCTTAAAATGGGCGAAGAGATCGCCCTGACGCATCATGAATGCTGGGACGGGACCGGGTATCCCCGGGGCCTTATGGGAAGCAATATCCCGATGGCCGGGCGCATCTGCGGACTGTGCGATGTTTTTGATGCCCTGACCAGCCAAAGGCCTTACAAGGAAATTTGGCCTAACGAAAAAGCTTTAAAAGAGATCGAACAAGAAAGAGGCACGCATTTTGACCCGCATATGGTCGATTGTTTTTTCAAGATCCTTCCTGAGATCCGCCGTATCCATGAGGAATATGGCGATTTCTGATGCGTCCGATTGCCTTCCCGCATAGCCGCTATTTGCCCGCTTATACTTGTCTTTAGCCTTGTAATAGTTTTCCTCGCGTAATATAATGAAACGAAATTTGTTCTTATTAGAATTAATATTAAATACCAAATGCGAAGAAGAAAGGACCGAGCGTGATCACATTCCGACCATCCCCGAAATTCGATAAGCAGGCTGCGGTTGTTTTGGCCGATAAAGATCAGATCAAAACGGGTAAATTTTTATTTACGGACAAGGCCTTGAAAGATCAAATAGCGGCTTTGGCCCAATCGGATCAGTTCTCCGGCGAAGACGGCCAGATCTTTCCGTTGCTTTTGCATAAAAAGCTTTTTCTTCTGGTCGGTACGGGATCGCCAAAAGACCGGTCTCTGACCGCTTTGCGCGTGACGGTGCGCAAGGCTTTGTTGTCTTCCGTGCTTAATAAGATCAAGGAAATTGAGATCGTTTGTGACAAGGATGAGAAAACCGTCAAGGCCGTCATCGAGGCGATCTTGATCGGGGCGTATGCGTGGAAAAAATATCAGACGAGGAAAAAGGATGACCAGACCGTCGAAATGCAGGACAAGAAATATTTTATCGCGGCCGAGGGCAAAAAAAGTTATGAGGACGCGATAACGGTTTGCCAGGGAGTGAATGTTGCGCGGGATCTGGTCAATGACAATGCCGATACCGTCACGTCGCAATATATTGAGAGAGTTATCCACGGACTGATCGAGGGCAAGAAAAATATATCGATCGAGGTCCTGAATGAAAAAGAAATGAAAGCAAAAAAGCTCGGGCTGCATTTGGCGGTCAATCAGGGGAGCAACAAAGAACCGAAACTGATCATTGTAAAATATCACGGCGCGGCCAAGGAAGGCGATTACACGGCCTTTATCGGCAAAGGGATCACCTTTGATACGGGCGGGTTGAACCTCAAGACTTCGGGGCATATCGAGACGATGCGCACCGATATGAGCGGGGCTGCTGCTGTCGTTGGGACTTTGAAGAACGCCATCGCCCTGGGCCTCAAAAAGAACGTTCTGTTTGTTTGCGCGATCGCCGAAAATGCGATCGGCTCCCGTTCGTATAAGCCGGGCGATGTCATTTGCGGCTATGCCGGCAAGATGGTCGAAGTCGCCAATACGGATGCTGAGGGGCGGCTGGTTTTGGCCGATGCCATTTCCTATGTCGTGAAGAATTACAAGCC
>JAKQAH010000177.1 GCA_029568545.1 Candidatus Omnitrophota bacterium | reverse complement strand
ATGCACTTATGGCCGAGATCACCATGAAACGCTTTAACCATCCCGGCGATCAGATCTTCTCTCTTAAATGTCTTTCCGATCAAGCAAAATTGGATATCCATCACATCTTCAGCGACCGCCCGGGCGAATGCCTGATGCTTCTCCCAAAGTTCCCCGACCGTTCCGCCGGTTTTTAATCCGGCAATATTCACCGTTAAAATATAGACATTTTTGACAACAAGCTCAAAAAGCAACGCCTCCGCGTTCTCGACGATAGCGCAAGGAATGTGAAGCGTACCCAAAGCATCTTTTACGAGTTGCGCGTGCGGGCCAAAGACAATGGACGGAATAAGCACCTTGGCGTCCTGCCCGATCTTTTTTTCAAACCACACGGAAATCACTGTCGGATCCTTGATCTGATGCGCCTGCCAATCCCGGGGAAGAAGTTCATTCTGGAGCAAAATCAACCGGTCATGCCAGGACTTCGGAACGGCATCCAGAACGCCATGGAGATCTTTTTCGCCGACAGCGACAATAACCGCTTGCGGGTTGCCAACCTTTTTCTTCACTTCACTCAACGCCATTCCCTGCTCCACCGGATAAACGGGGTGGCCTGATCTTAAGAATCCCCGGGCGAAAACCCCGCCCATTTCCCCCACACCGATCAACACAACTTCTTTTTTCATGAATTATTCTTTCTTTTGATTTTGATAGTGCAGCGCAAGCCAAACGGTTGGCGCATCTTGTTGCGTCCATTCGACGCGATGCTTCCGACGGGCTGGCAGACGCAAGTAATCCCCCGGCTTTAAAGTGACAACCCGCTTTTTTCCTTTGATGCGTATGCCGGCGCTTCCTTTCAGCAAAAGAACCCATTCATCTTTTTTTTGATCGTACCATTCGCCTTGGGGGGTCGATTGCCCCTGGGAAACAATGCGCTCGAGCCGAAAAGCCTTTCCCCGAACAATCTCGTCAAAAAACTCATGTTTCAATCTGGCGGGTATTTTTGCATAGATGGTCGGCATAGGTACCAGTCCTAAAAGTCAAAGATATTATACCGACTTCGGAAAAGCCTGTCGAATATTATCTAGCCATAAAAATGGGCGGATGATTGACCATGCCCTCTTCGGCATGGAATAAAAAAATCATTATAATTTAGAGCTTTTTCCTTCATGGATAATGGCGGCGGGATCTTTTCCGCAAACAGGGCATTGCGGATCCTTCTTGACCGTGATAGTTTTAAAATGCATGGTCAAGAGGTTCATAACCAAAAGGCGGTTCGTTAAAAGGCCCTCTTTGTTCCCTACGATATACTTCAAGGCTTCTGTCGCCTGAACTATTCCCATCACTCCGGGCACGGGGCCAAAAACCCCGACCTCCGCCGTTGACGGGACGGCACCGGCCGGCGGCGCAGAACCGAAAATACATCTGTAGCAGGCCGAGCCGGGCACATAGGTCATGGCCTGCCCGTCAAAACGCAAAACTCCGGCATGGACAAAAGCTTTTTTCTCCAAAACGCATGCGTCGTTGATAAGAAACTTCGAAGGAAAATTGTCCGTTGCATCAATAATGAAATCGTAGTCCCGGTCCCTGATCATGCCCGTGATATTATCGGCGGTTGCCCTCTGCTGATAGACCACGACCTCAACGTCCGGATTGATTCGGAGAATTTTTTCCTTTGCCGAGAGGACTTTCGGTTTTCCGATATCGGCTGTGGAATGAATGACCTGCCGCTGCAGATTGCTTACATCAACCTGATCGCCATCAACGAGACCAAGGGTTCCGACGCCGGCAGCCGCTAAATATAAAACCGCCGATGACCCCAATCCTCCGGCGCCAATGATCAAAACCCTGCTTTTTACTATCTTTTGCTGTCCTTCGGCGCTGATGTCTTTCAATAAAATATGACGGCTATAACGCTCCATCTGTTGCTTGTTTAAATCCATCAGATTTTCCCAGCGCCCTTATCCGAGAACATTGATCATTTCCTCGACAGAAACATATTTCTCCCGGATCTTTCCGGCTTCCTGGCCGCGGACAATCTCAGCCGCATCTATTTTCAACCAATCACCGAAGCTGACCACACGGACTTTCCTCTGGCGCAATAAATCCATCACTCCCTTGGTATCCGGATGCTGGCAGGGAGTCAGACGCGAGACATCTTCCAAAAGCCGCGCAACGGTCTCTTCGCTGTCCGGCTTATTCGTGCCGATGACCCCGGAAGGGCCCCGCTTGATCCATCCGGCCGTATATAGTCCGGAGACAACTTGCCCGCCGTCTAAGATCCGGCCCTCTCTATTGGGGAAAATCCCTTTCTTTTCCTCATAAGGGACCCCCTCAATAGGGACTCCGCGGTATCCGACGCTGCGAAAAAGAATATCGCATTTTACT
>JAKQAH010000174.1 GCA_029568545.1 Candidatus Omnitrophota bacterium | reverse complement strand
AGACGGATGTATTATCGCGTTACGAAAAGGTCAAGACCGGCTTTAAAGATAAAAAGTACAGGGCTTATATCCATGTATGCGGTCACCAAGAATCGGGAAAGAATTTACTTTGTTCCCGGGAGATTATCGAAGAAAAGGTTTAATGCTATGGGCGATGAAATGATAACGAGGGAAGCCTGCAGGGAGCGGCACGAATCCGTTGCCAAGGAAAACGAACTTCTTCGCGCGCAGTTGAAAGAGCATGAAGAGAAACTGCGGGACGGAGATATCAAGTTCGTCGAACTTTCCGGCGACGTGAAGCATATCAAAGACCGTATCGACAACGGGCTTTCGAAAACGATCTGCCAGATCAAGGAGAAGATGGACGAGTTCATGCCCTTGGTCAAGGAAAGTTCCGAGTGGGCGGATAAGTTCAAGCAGGCGGTTTATTTTCTGGCGGTTGTCAGTTTTGGCGGGGGATTGGTGACCCTCGCGTTTCATTTCGCGGCCATGATCGCCGGGAAGGTGTTCAAATGAGTTTAAAGGATCGGATAGCCGCTGATGCTCCGGTATTTTTAAATCCGGGTGAGTTTGCCGAGGAAATCGTTTACACGGCCGGAGGCGGCGTTCCCAAGACTATCCAAGCTATGGTTGTCCGGTATGAACTGTCGCCGACCGAAGAGAACGTATACCGGTCGCTCAAGAAGCAGGCGGAAATATTTATTTCCCGGGATGAGGTAACCGGCATCGCCGCGGTCAATAAAAAAGATGACCGCATCACGCTAAAAGATACCGAAGGCATCAATCAGGAAGCGCGCATCAACGATGTCATAAGCGGCGACGAAGGAATGTGGCATTTACTGGTGGGGTGGTAGGCATGGTGCAGTTAACCACAGAGATTGATACAAGAGCGTTGGACAGGGCGATCAAGATCGCGCCCCGTGTTCTTAAATTCGAGCTGGCGGACGGGCTTGATCGTATCAGCAAGGGTTTTCTGAAACGGTTCAGACAGCAACAGCTTCAGGGCCCTCCGGGTGTGCGCGGCGCGTCCGGCCACGGCCTTTTCGGCACGTTCAAACGGGTGTTTTTGGTATCGCCCGAGATCGAGGGCATGGGCATTGAGGTTTTTTCGGAATCAAAGATCGCCAAACTGCACGAGACCGGCGGCACGGTCAGGGATCCCGGAGGCAAGCGTTTGGCAGTGCCGTTATCGGCAAGGACGGAAATGTTCACTCCGTCGGGCAAGTTGAGAGCGCGGTATAAAAAGCCCAAAGAATTGAAAAACGTCAGAGCCTTGAGATGGAAGGGCGAGACGTTTCTGGCCCGGGTGACGAAACACGCGCGGAAAGTTTTGCCGTTGTATGTGCTCAAGCGGTCAGTCCGCATCAAACCGCGGCTCGGGTTTTACCGGACATGGGACGGCCTCGTGAATTACCGGATAGATATTTTGAATAAATCGATCGAAAAGGCGTTGAGGAAGATCTGATGGAAACGGTCAGAGAACGGATACTGCAGAACATCAAGACTGTACTCGAAGGCGTGACAATCGCCAACGGGTACAACTTCGATTTTACGCCTACCACTGTTCAGAGATGGTCGATGTACGGCAACAGAATGGTCGATATGCCGATGGTCGTTATCAGTCCGGGTGATGAGGACGAGT
>JAKQAH010000172.1 GCA_029568545.1 Candidatus Omnitrophota bacterium | reverse complement strand
CCGCTATATCGTTGATCAAGCAAAGCTCCGCCTTCCGATCTGGAAAAAAGAGCATTATGAAAACGGGGATTCCGGATGGCTGGCGTACGAGCCTTTGGCCGGAAAGCCGCCTTCCGTCCCATCGATCGAGGGATATTGATGACGCTTGAAATCTTAATGAAAACCTCACATCATGAGGAGATCTTTTGGATCTAAGGTCCCTTGAATCTCTCGGTATAGTTGTTTGCCAGGAAACGCCTCTTTCCGATTTTACGACGTTCCGTTTAGGCGGGAACTGTCCGGCCTTGATTCTTTGCCAGTCTCCCGAGCAAATCCAAAAAGTTATTTCCTGTCTTGTCTTTGAGGATCTTCCCTTTCTTGTCATAGGCAGCGGCTCGAATATCGTTGTTTCTGATCGCGGGATTGATCAATATGTTGTCCGTTATGCCAGCGAGGTGCCGTTGATTGAGCGCGACGGCAATGATGTGATCGTCTCTGGCAGTACGATGCTTGATGCTTTGGCCCAATATGCCGGCGAGCATGGGCTGGAAGGATTAAGCGATATGAACGGTATTCCCGGAACCGTTGCAGGCGCTGTGATCGGTAATGCAGGAGCGTTTGGAAAACAGGTCGGCGATGTTGTCACGAGCGTGCATGTGCTTGATCGGGGCGGCAGGAAGTTCGAAAGGCTCCCCGCCGAACTCGGGTTTTCCTATCGATATTCGAATCTCAAGAAAACGCGTGATATCATTGTTTCTGTCAGGTTTTCGCTATTCCCGGGGGATACGGATGCCCTCCAGAGAAGGCGCGAAGAGGTTTTGAAGATTCGCCGGGAGAAGCATCCCGATTTGTCTGTTTTTCCATGCGCCGGCAGTTTTTTTCGCAATATCGAGCCAACATCGAAAGCGGGCAAACGCGAAGCGGCCGGATGGTTCTTGGAACAGGCCGGGGCGCTGACGATGAGCTTAGGCGGCGCAAAGGTTTTTGAGCGCCATGCCAATATGATCTATAAATCTGAAGGATGCCGGGCGCAGGATGTCTACGAGCTCTCCCGTTTGATGGCCCGGGCCGTCAAAGAAAAATTCGGGTTAGATCTGGTGCGGGAAGTTTCGTTTGTCGGGAAGTTTGATGATATGCCGGCCAGCGTCGCGGACATAGTCTGGTAATCGATAAAAACGGACCCATTTTCATCATTGAAAGAACGGGTCCGTTTCGTTTTTATCAGCCGCCGATTTGAAACATTTCGATCTTCGGCAGGCTCTTTTCTTTGGACGGCAAT
>JAKQAH010000167.1 GCA_029568545.1 Candidatus Omnitrophota bacterium | reverse complement strand
CAGGGAGTTGCTGGAGAATCTGTTTTAAAAAACTTAGGATATCTTATTCCTCAAGAAATGTAGGTTGGGTTGAACGCAGTGAAACCCAACAAAACGATCTGATTGGGCGACTGGTAACGCCAGATGATCAAGGTTCGGGCGATCACAAGGATCGCCCCTACGAAGCGATCGCGACTTTAGGAAAAACAATGGACGTCTGCGCAATAAGCGTAGGGGCGAATCTTGTATTCGCCCGCAGTGCGTGGATCATTTCGGTTGCAGGCGGGTCTGAGACACGCCCCTTCGAGCAAATAGAGGAATCTCTTCCCTAAATAAAAATTTGACATTCGGGCCGGTTCATAATATTACGGGCCGGCGCCAAAAAAGGCTTTATCCAAGGCCACCTCGCAGGTGGCTTTTTCTTTTTAGTACCGGAGGTTAGATAAATGAAAATCGGGCTTATCGGCCTGCCTAATTCGGGCAAGACAACAATTTTCAACGCCCTGACCAAATCAAGGGCCGAAGTGACTTCTTACGCCAACTCCAAAAGCGAGCCGAATCTCGCCGTTATCGACGTTATCGATGAGAGGGTGACCAGGCTTGCCGAGATATACCAGCCGAAAAAGACAACTTACGCCAATATCGAGATAATAGATTTCGTCGGGCTCTCCGAAGGTTCCGCCAAAGGCGAGGCCTTCTCCGGGACGGCAATGGGCATTATCAAAAGGGTTGACGCGATCGCCCTGGTTATCCGCAATTTCGAGGACGGCCTCATGGGCGAGCCCTCGCCCCTCGACGACCTCGACCAGCTGGAAATAGAGATGCTCATGTCGGACCTGGTCATTACCGAAAAGCGCCTGGAACGGATCGCAGGAAGCATCCAGCGAGGTTTGAAAACTGAAGCGCTGCTGGCGGAGGAAAAGGTCCTGAAAAAGATCGCAGCGGGTCTTAATGAAAACCGGCCGGTGCGGTCGTTTGAACTCGACTGCGAGGAGCTCAAGCTCATCAGGGGGTTCCAGTTCCTGACGCACAAGCCGCTTATGGTCATCCTCAACTCCCCCGAGGAGAATTTCGGCAATAATGACGATCTGATTGAGAAAATGCGGGAAGGCCGCGAGGTCATGGAATTTGCCGGAAAATTCGAGATGGAATTGTCCCGCCTGGACAGCGCGGAAGAAATTCAGATGTTTATGGAAGACATA
>JAKQAH010000161.1 GCA_029568545.1 Candidatus Omnitrophota bacterium | reverse complement strand
ACCCGGCAAGCGATCCGGCCATCAGATCGCCGATCAGCTTGCTGAAGCGCGAGGGATTATCCACTTTTCCGCCTTCGGCAATCACGGCCAGGTCGTAGAGCAGCTGGCTGTAATCTTTCAAAACCGCCGCTTCGCGGTCTTTTTCAAACACCTGCCGGATTTTCGTTAAAAGCGGATGGTCCATGTTGAGCTCAAGCGCCCTTTTCGTTTGCGGCACATTCTGGCCTGTCGCGCGCAGGATCTTTTCCATAAACGCGCTCATGTCATACACATCGCCGGTGAGACACGCGACGGAATCTTTAAGGTGTGTGGAGGGCTTGACTTCTTTGACCTTATCATCAAGCGACGTTTTGAGAAATTCGAAAAGCGGTCCGAATGACTCTTTCTTTTTGTCATCGACCGCCTGTCCGTCCAGATCGCCCTTTTCAGCGCTTTTAAACGGCTTTTTATCGAATTCATTGAGATCGCGGATCACCCACTCATCAATGGGATCGTTCATGAGCAAAACTTCATAATCTTTGTCTTTGAGGCGCTCCAGATGCGGGCTGTTGGCCAGCATGGTCAGGTTTTCGCCGGTGATGTAGTAAATATCGTTTTGATCCGTCTGCATGCGCGAGACATAATCGGCAAGCGATATCCACTGGCCGTCGGACTTGGTTGTTTTATAGCGCAGAAGCCCGCCGATCTTTTCACGGTTTTCAAAATCGGCCGACACGCCCGATTTAAAGATGGGGCCGAATTCGGCGTAAAACTGCTCATACTTGTCTTTGTCGAGGCCGGCTAAAAGCTCCAGAACCTTCTTGACCAGATTCTTGCGGATGTTTTTCACCAGCGTGTTGTGCTGAAGAATCTCGCGGCTGACGTTGAGGTTGAGATCCGGCGCGTCCACCACGCCTTTAATAAAACTTAAATAAGGCGGCATCAGATCGGCGCAGTCATCCATAATAAAGACGCGCTTGGAATAAAGCGCAATGCCGTGCTTGCGCTCGGGTGCAAACAGATGAAAAGGCGCTTTAGACGGAATGTACAAAAGCGCGCTGTATTCCGTCGTGCCTTCCAGCTTCAGATGCAGT
>JAKQAH010000158.1 GCA_029568545.1 Candidatus Omnitrophota bacterium | reverse complement strand
GCAGGGCTATAGGAGAGCGTTTGGATGACCTCTTCGGGGTCGCAATGAAAGAGTTGCCCTGTACAAACGTCAATCACGCTGACGCCGCTTTCTCCGCAACCCATGTTAGACCAATCTTCGGCGGCATTGCATCCGGGCAGGGAGACAGAATCTTGGGCGCTGGTTAACAAGGGATCCTGAAGGGAATCTTTGGCGGAATCTTCCCACCCTTTGATATTGGCATTCCAGGAACGGACCACATAAGGGCCTCCCATAATGATCCCGGCCATGACCAAGGTCAGGAGGATCACATACTCCATGGCATGCTGGCCCTTTGTGTTTTTCTCTAAGAAACGCATATGATCCTTATCTTACTACTGATATCGAAAGTATAGCGCATTTATCAATTGTATTCAATTGGGGAATATGTATAATTTTGTAGGGCAATCTGTGGAGCAAAATGGGGTCAGCGCTATTTTGGCCAAAATAGCGCTGACCCCAATTTAAAGGAAGCTATGGGTGTCATTTTATTGTGTCTTCTGGTTGCGATTTATTTCGACATTGTCCTTTTTAAGCGCCGGGACAGTTGGTTGTTTGAGAAAGTCTTTAAACTTTCTCTTTTGAAGGCTGTTCTGGGCATAGCCTTTGTTTCGATTGTTCTCATCTTTTCGCCGGATAGATGGGAGGACCTGCCGCCGCTGGTTTTTCTTTTTATTCTTCCGATGTATCTGCTGCGCCGAAGCCGGTTTGTCAAATCGCTGGACAGGGGTGCCGGCGATAAAATCCCCATTTTGCTCTCAAGCGCTTTGGGGGTTGTGATCGTATGGGGATACGGCATCACGGTTTTTGGGCTTTTTATGTCTGCCGTTGCCAGCCTTTTTCCGGGATCGATCTCGGAGATGGGCGATCTCGTCCTCTCGGCGTTGTTTTCTTCGCTTTTGATCATAAGCCTGGTCTATCAGTCTTCGCAGCATTTCTCTCCGGAAGGTTTTTGGGCTAATGTCGATTTAAGAAAGAAGGGCCGGTCCTGGGCCAGCTTGGGCCTTGTTCCGGCAGCCCTCGGCATCGGCTTTGCTTTTTTGTCGTCCTATTTGGCTCTGGCGCGGCATGTTCAACCGAGGACGCCCCTGGGAGACGTGTTTGACGCGACTGAATCATTCTCTCTCGTTGTAGTTTTCTTGCTGTTGGCGATCGCCGTCGCGCCGTTCGTTGAGGAAATTGTTTTCCGCGGGTATTTTTTCCGGATCGCTCAGGAGTGGCTGGGCGGGCGCAAGGCTGTTTATCTGATCGCTATGACGTTCGCCGTTCTTCACGTCGGGCAGTACTGGGGGGATTGGCTGGCGATCGCGATGGTCGCGGCTTTGGGATTGACCCTGACGGCCCTGAGGGCGCAGACCGGATCGACGATCGCAAGCGTGGTTGCGCATTATGTTTACAACGCGAGCGTTACAGTCATTCCGATCGTCATGATCGCGCTGACAAATCCCGCCTATTTTGAGTATCAGGCCTATTATCACCAACATGACGCTCAGGCCAAAGAAGCTCTTTTGAAAGAAAGCATTGCCAAGAACCCCGACTTGGCGGATGCCTATAACGATCTTGCCTGGCTTTACGCGCAAGAAGGAATGAAGCTGGACGTGGCGATGGAATTGATCGAAAAGGCCCTTAGCTATGCGCCGGAATATCCCATTTATCTTGACACCAAGGCGGAAATACTCGAAAAGCAGGGGCGCCATGAGGAAGCAAAATCCATCCGCCTTCTCTTGCGCTAGGGTCTTCACAGGGACCTGATGCTCAAGCATCAGGTCCCAAAGCATCAGGTGCTTAGATGAGGAATTATGGCTTGACAGTGCAAAAGAAATATATGAGAATAGGCTTCACTATCCACTCGGATAGTTTGCAAGAATCCAAGATCCGTTAATCGTTTATTCGCATGAGATCCATCTATCTGATCAAAGACCTGGCCAAAGTCAGCGGCTGTTCCACGCACACCTTGAAATTCTATCTGCGTCTGGGGATATTGAAAGAGATCGGGCGCAGCCCGGAGACCAAATTCCGCTATTTCGACGACAGTTCCTACGAGCGGCTGAAGGCCATCCGCCGGCTCCAGAAACGCAAATTATCCTTGAAAGAAATCCATGAGCAATTGGAAAGAAAAAATATTTAGCAGCCTGGCGCTGGCCGCCATTTTTACGGGCATCTCGATCATTTATTCGATGCACATGACCGTCCGCGCGCAAGAGCCGGCGATGATCGAAGAGGGCGAGGCGCACGATCCCATGATCGAGGAGGCCCTCGACCGGGCGGAGCAGGATTTCGGCGCAATAACGCATGCCGACGGGCTTGCCGGCGCGCCGGCTGTTCCGGAACCGCCGGAATCTTCCGACGCACCCAGTCTTCCCGCGCTACCGGATACTTCGGAAGATGTCGTTCAAATCGAGGCGATCGAGCTTGACGGTGAGCCTTCCATGAGCGCGCAAATGTTACAGAAGACTGATCGGCTTGAGTCGGCTGTTGAAATTCCCCAGGAGGTTTCGGAAGAACCCCTGGAAACCAAAATCGTTCCCCTGTTCCATGCGGAGGCGGCCGGTTTGATCGAGGTCCTCAACGGCATAAAAAGCGTCCGGGGAAAGGTGGAGTATGACGAAAACAGCCGCGCCCTCATCTTGACGGATATCGCCGATCGGATCAAAGGCATGGAGATCTTTATCAAAGAGGCGGATATCCCTCTTGAGACCGTGATTTTTGAGCTGGAAGAGGCCTATGATGAGAAAACTCTCCAGAAGATCAAAGAAACCCTCACGGCGGATATCGGTCAGGTCCATGCGGACCAAGAAGCCGGGAGCATCGTCGTGACGGATACGCCGGAAAAGATCGCCGAGATCAACGCGATCATGGCGGCGCTTTATCCGCTCAAGAAAGAAGTCCTTCTGGAAACGAAAGTCTTTCAGATCATCCTGAATGACGAATATCTGGACGGGGTGGATTGGGAAGCGATCGTTTCGGATTATCGCGAGCTCGCCTTTGCCGGGTTCGACGGCCTGAGCAGCGGGAAATTAAGCATCGGCACCCTTTCGCAGGAGGATTTCGATATCCTTCTGGAAGCCCTGGATACCGTCGGGGCCGTGCGCATGGTCTCCGAAAAAAACATTGTTGCTGACAGCGGGAAAGAACAGATCATCGACATTTTCTTGTCTGATCTGAGCGATCCGGAAAAGGCCCGCCCTGCCTCAGAAATCCCCTTGGATCAAGAGGATTTACAGCGGGACGCCGGCTCTCTCGAGGAGAGGAAGATCCAATTTCGCGTCACGCCGTCGATCAAAAAGGATAAACTGCTTTCGGTCTCTCTGGAACCGCGCGTCTTTGAAGGCCTCTCAACCGGCGGCAAAACATCTGCCAGAGGCGCGGTTGAAGCGCCTGACGGTTCCATCGTTGTGATCGGAAGCCTCTTCAAGGATATCGCGGTCAGCTCGGCGTGGAAGATCCCTGTTTTAGGCGATTTGCCTTTTTTGGGATTTGTTTTCCGCAATGAGGGCGAGAACTTGAGAAAAACGGAGGTCGTTACATTTTTAGCCGTCAGCACCGTCGAAAAGAAGGGAAACAGTGAAGAATAGAACGGTTTTGTGCCTACTAGCTGTTTTGGCGAGCGCCATTTTAAGCGGTTGTGCCACTACGTCCAAGCGCCCCCCGGTCTCCGGGAAAGAGCAGGCTTATCTGCAAGATATCTGCGAGAGCAACGGCATCGTCTGGGAATGGGAGCAGGTCTCCGAAGTCGTGACGCTCAAATACAGAAATACCAGGGCGCAGGCGATGATCGACAGCGATGTGGTGTTGATGGGCGACGAGAAAATCTCTTTGAGCGCTCCGATACGCCGGACCCGCGGCGCGGTGACCGTTCCGGGCGATTTTCAATGGAAGGTGATCGACCGCTTGCGCCAAAAAACAGTTGCGCAAAAAAGCGACGGCATCCCGAAGGTCCGCAAGATCGTTCTTGATGCCGGGCACGGAGGAAAAGATCCGGGGGCCATCGGCCGCAACGGCACAAAAGAAAAAGGCATTGTCCTGGATATCGCGCAACGGTTAAAGAAAATCCTGCAAGAGCGGGGAATGAATGTCGTGATGACCCGGGACAGCGACGAGTTTATTCCTTTGGAAGGGCGCACCGCGATCGCTTGCCGGCAGAATGCCGACCTTTTTGTCAGCATTCACGCGAATGCTTCGCCCGCCCGCAGCGTCTACGGGGTGGAGGTTTATTCGCAAAAACCCCTCAAGAAGATCAGCCGCATTGCCTTGGAGCGGAAGATCAACGAGGATTTGCTTTTCAAGAATCTTGCGATGAGGAGGGATTCTTCCGACGTGAAGAAGATCGTTTCGGACATGCTTTATGGGAACAAGCAGGCGGAATCGAAGGACCTGGCCGAGAATATGGCCCAAAAGGTCTCGCGCCAGATCAAGACCAAGGATCTGGGAGCGAAAACGGCGGATTTCCATGTTTTGCGCAACACGCTCATTCCCGCCGTGCTGGTGGAAGTCGGCTTTTTATCGAATCCCAAGGAAGAAAAATTGCTTAACAACAGCGAATACCGCCAGAAGATCGCTCAGGGCGTGGCGGAAGGGATCATGGATTATGTCAACGAGAGAAAATAAAGACGGCCCGATCGGCGTCTTTGATTCCGGCCTGGGAGGCCTTACGGTCGTCCGGGAGCTTATGCGCCAGCTTCCATCGGAGGATATCGTTTACTTCGGCGATACGGCCAGGGTCCCGTACGGGACAAAATCCAAAGAGGCCATTATCCGTTTTTCCAGGGAAAATACGAGGATCCTCCTGCAATATAAGGTCAAGATGGTCGTGGTGGCTTGCAATACATCGTCCAGCTACGCGCTCGATATCTTAAGGAAAGAATTCCGCGTTCCCATCGTCGGGGTGATCGGCCCCGGCGCGCGCAAGGCCATCGCCATGACCAAGGCGGGCAACGTCGGGGTCATCGCCACTTCTGCAACAGTTGCCAGCGGACAATACGAAAAAAGCATCAAGCAATGCGACGGAGGGATCCGGGTGGTTTCTCAGGCTTGTCCGCTTTTTGTCCCGTTGGCCGAAGAGGGATGGGCTGACAAGCCGGTGACCTTCGAGATCGCCAGGGAATATTTAAAGCCGCTCAAGAAATCCGGCATTGATACGCTGATCCTGGGATGCACGCACTATCCGCTCTTGAAAGCGGCGCTTCAAAAAGCGGTCGGCAAAAGCGTTGTTCTCGTCGACTCCGCCAAAGAAGTCGCTCTCGAGGTTGACGGGATCTTAACGTCGCTGGGAAGAAAGAGGACCGAGAAAAAAGTTGGGCGCTACCGGTTCTTGATCAGTGACCGGCCCCAGGCGTTCAAAAAGCTCGCGAAGAATTTTCTCGGGCGCGAGATCAAACATATTCAAAAGGTGTAGCCCATGTACGAACTATCCATCAAAGGCGATTTTGCCGCAGCACATTTCATCGAAGGCCACGAGGGAAAATGCCGGAACCTGCACGGGCACACCTGGAAGGTCGAAGTGACGCTTGAAAGCGATCAGCTCAACCGCAGCGGCATCGTCGCCGACTTTGCCGTCCTGAAGAAGAATTTGCGCCATATCCTCGAAGAGATCGATCACGTGTGCCTCAACGACCTGCCTTGTTTCAAGGGAACGGCTCCGACGACGGAAAATATCGCGAAATATATCCACGGGAAATTCAAGCAATCCATTGCGCCGTTAGGCATCAAGCATGTCCGGGTCTGGGAATCGGACACGGCGAGCGTGACGTATTACGAGTGAAATGGTTAATTGTTAATGGGGAATCGTGAATAGGGTGAGGCCGATGATTGAAAAAACCGCCAATAGACTGATACCATTAACTATTTACCATTGACAATTTACATGACGATGGGAAAAGCAGTTGTTCTATTATCGGGCGGGCTTGATTCAGCGACGGTCCTTTATGAGGCGAAGCGCCAAGGGTTCGCGC
>JAKQAH010000152.1 GCA_029568545.1 Candidatus Omnitrophota bacterium | reverse complement strand
CGTTTTTTCCGTGCAGTAGATGCCTTTTTCGCCAACCCCATAGCCGCTGTTCGTCGTGGGATAAATGATCCTTTGATCCTTACTGCGCAAATCCAAAATCATTTTGATCGCATTCAAAATGATCGCCTCAGCCGCTTCCGGATCTTTCGAGCAAAGCGGAGCGCCGGTTAAGCAGGCCAAGGGAAAAATCGCATCCGCCTTTTTCATATGGCGCTCCATCAAGGATCGATCCCTGGTATCGCCTCGGACAACTGTCAGCTTGGTATCAATACAGCAATCCAAAAGAGACGCCTGGCTATACATAAAATTATCGATGACGGTTACGCTGTGGCCTTCTTTCAGCAACGCAGGAACCAAGATCGATCCTAAATATCCGGCCCCGCCGGTCACTAAAATATTCATTGCTTATGCTCCCTTGTATGTTCTTGTTTTATACCATGCGTATGTTTTTTGAACGCCTGCTTCCAAAGAGACCTTCGGCTTCCAGCCCCGGGCCAACATGCGGCTGCTGTCCAGAAATTTCCGTGCCGTCCCGTCGGGTTTTGTCTTATCAAAAACAATGCTCCCGCCGAATCCAGAAACTTGGGCGATCAGGCCTGCCAGCTCCTTGATCGTGATATCTTCGCCTGAGCCGACATTAATGATCTGGTCCTCCTCATAATGCTCCATGAGAAAGAGCGACGCTTCGACAAAGTCGTCAATATAAAGGAACTCCCGTCGGGGCTCTCCCGACCCCCAAACAGTGACCTGTTTTTGCCCCTCGTAAACCGCATCCGAAAATTTTCCGATCAAGGCCCCCATCACGTGGGCGGTTTCCATGTCCGCGTCGCTGCCGGGGCCATAGATCGTTGCGGGAACCATCACGATCGCATTCAACCCGTATTGCCTCTTGAACGCCCAGCAGAGCGTAATCCCGGCGATTTTGGCAACCGAATAGGGCTCGCTGGTCTTCTCGAGGGCGCCCGTCAGAAGATATTCCTCCTTCATGGGCTGCGGGCTCTCCTTAGGATAAATGCATGACCCGGCAAAATAAAGCAGCTTTTTCACCCCGAACTTCCATGACGCATACAGGATATTGTTCTGGCTTTCGAGGTTATGGTACATGAATTCCGCGCCATTCTTCTCGTTGGCCGCAATCCCGCCGGAGCGCGTTGAAGCGAGAAAAACATATTCGGGTTTGTTTTTCTGGAAAAAATCGTAAACGGACGCCTGTATGGCCGCGTTGAGAGCAATATCGGAAGAAGAAAATACGTTTGTATATCCCTGGCCGCGGAAAAAAGATCTTAGCGAGCTCTCGATGATATCATTGTGCCCGACGATAAGGATGTTGGAATCTTTGTCCATGATAAATCCGGTTTAAGCCGCCGCGAAGATTTTTCCTATTTCTGGCCGTAATAATTGCCGTGCTCGATCATGAGGGTGGCTTTATTGTCCGGGCGCTCGAGCGCATGCTGATAGGCCGGAAAGATCTCTTCGGGCTCTTCCAGTTCGATAACATCGATCGTCGTGAACATCTTCCGGAAGGCCTCGGCATAATTGCCGACATGCTGGTGCCCGGGATGAACAGGAGCATCCGGCCCCGAAGCGACGCGGATAATCATCTTGGGAATCACGCTGCCGCCGCTGACCGCCGGCATCTTATCCAGCATATTCACCATGTCCGACGTAGCCAGCAGCAAAAAATTCTGGCGCGGATAAACAGAAATGGGTATATAACCGGCCAAGGCCAGCCCAAGGGAGAACTGCATCTGAAAACTTTCGTTGACCGGCATCTCAAGCGTTTTTTCCGGCGGAACATCCCGGAGAGTCTGGTACATGAAGGTCCCGGGCCCTGCGACGGTTTGGCCGAGAAAGAACGTTTTGGGCTGCTGCGCGACCCACTCCATCGTCCGTTTAAGCTCGTCGAAATACTTCATATCAGAATTTGATCTTCCATCCCAATCCGGAATGCGGATAGGTGTTTTTGTATTTAAAATAGATGATCTTCTTTTCGAATTTGGTGTCCTTGAACCACGGGTCCGGGCTTCCCCAGACCGCGCGGGTATCCGTCATGACGCTTAAACCGTTATCGCAGACAACATAGGTCACCGGAAGGTCAAAATGGCACGCATATTTAACAGCCTCGTGAAAGATCCCGGTCTCCGCCGACATTTCGCCGCAAAAAATATAGACCTTCCCTTTTTTTCCGTCCCGTTTTAACGCCCAGGCGACTCCCGCAGCAGCTCCCATAAGGCTTCCGACAATGCCGGAGCAAAAAACGTGATATTCGGGAAAACACAGAGAGATGCTTCTGCCCTCAAGGATCGCTTGCTTGACCTGGTCTCTCGGAACCCCTTTTAGCAGCGCCAGCTCATGGGCATCCCAGTGCCCAAACACATAATCATCAGGTCCGATCCCATGGTCCTTGAATATCTTGATCAGCCGCTCTTCGCGTCCGGCCCGCAGATGCACGGGGCCGCGGATAACTCCCGTAGCAAAAATATCGGCGATCTCCTTTTCAAAATTCTCAAGATCCTGTTTCGTGAGCATTTTTTCCCCGGATAATTCCGCTTTTCCCATAAACCGCCTATGATCTCAAGCCGTTAAATTTTCTTTGAACCACGCGATCGTCTCTTTAAGACCTTGCTCCAACTTAACGACCGGCTTCCATTGAAGGCGCTTTTTCGCCAGCGAGATATCCGGCCGACGCTGCTTCGGATCATCCGTCGGAAGCGGCCGATACGTGATCCGGCTCCTTGTCCCGGAAATCCTGATGATCAATTTGGCAAATTCCAGGATCGTGAATTCATCCGGATTGCCTATGTTGACCGGCGTGTGAATATCCGAGTAAAGCAGGCGCGCAATCCCCTCAATGAGATCGGAATAATAGCAGAACGATCTTGTTTGTTTCCCGTCGCCGTAAACCGTCAAAGGCTTATGGTGCAGGATCTGATAGATGAAGTTGGGAACAACGCGTCCGTCTTGGATGCGCATGCGCGGGCCGTATGTATTGAAAATGCGGACAATCCGGGTATCGACCTTGTGATACCGGTGATAGGCCATCGTGATGGCTTCCGAAAACCGCTTGGCTTCGTCATAACAGCCGCGCGGGCCGATCGGATTAACGTGCCCCCAATACGTTTCTTTCTGGGGATGCACGTGCGGATCGCCGTAAACTTCCGACGTGGACGCAATCAGATAGCGGGCCTTCTTGAGCTTGGCCAACCCCAAAGTGTTATGCGCCCCCAACGCCCCCACTTTTAAGGTCGGGATCGGGTACATCAGATAATCGTTCGGGCTGGCCGGAGAAGCAAAATGAAGAACATAGTCCACGCGTCCGGCGACGTGTAGAGCCTTCGAAATATCGTGCTTGATAAATTCGAAATTCCTGTCCTTTTCTAAATGCTTAATATTTTTTAGGCTTCCCGTGATCAGATTGTCTACGCACAGGATCTTCAAGCCTTTTTGGATAAAACGGTCACAAAGATGGCTCCCCAAAAATCCCGCCCCTCCCGTGATAAGCATCACTTTTTTTCTGTTCGGCATAATCCCTTTCTAGAGCTTCTCTATTTTTTTGTCGATCCGCCCGCGATACACATTGCGCAAATCATAAATCATGCGGGCATGCTTGAGGACCAGCTTGTAATCAACGTTGGTGTGATCCGTCGCAATAATGACACAATCGTATTTCCTGACCGTATTCGGCGCGAGTTCTACCGACGCCAAATCGATCTTCCCGATCTTCAAATAAGGGATAATCGGATCAAAATAGTCGACCTGGGCCCTGCGGTCCTGCAGGATCTCGATCAGTTTCAACGAAGGGGATTTACGCAGGTCTTTGACGTCTTTTTTATAGGTCGCGCCAAGGACCAGAAGCTTGGCCCGGCCGATAGTTCTCTTCTTTCTTTTCAAAATATCTTGGATGCGATCCGCCGCGTAATACGGCATCTGCGAATTCGTGTCCGCCGAAAGTTTGATGAATTTCGAGCTGAACCCGTGATGCTTGGCCTTCCAATAAAGATACAGAGGGTCATCGGGAATGCAATGACCTCCGACGCCCAATCCGGGATAAAACGGCATGAAGCCGAAGGGTTTCGTGTTCGCCGCATCAATGACTTCCCAGACATCGATCCCCATCTTGCGCGACATCATCGCGACCTCGTTGACCCAACCGATATTGATGATGCGAAACGTGTTTTCCAGCAGTTTTGTCATTTCGGCCGCTTTTGCCGAGGAAACCATATGGATCTTCTTAATGATCTTTCCGTAAAGCAGCTTGGTCAATTCTCCGCTTTCTGGCGTTAATCCCCCGACCACTTTGGTAATGCGCGTCACATCATATTTTTTATTGCCCGGGTCAATTCGCTCCGGCGAGAAAGACAGAAAGAAATCTTTCCCAGCCTTGAGCCCGTCTTTTTCCAGCTCGGGACGGATCAGCTCTTCCGTCGTTCCCGGATAGGTCGTGCTTTCAAGAATAATGAGCGTGTTTTTCCTTAGGAATTTCCGGATGGTTTTGATCGCATCGACAATATAGCTGATATCCGGAGTGTATTTCCGCTTCAAGGGCGTCGGCACACAGACAATGATCACGTCAACGGTCGAAAGGACGTCGAATTCTGTCCGGGCTTCCAGGCGCCCGTTATGAACGACTTTTGCGACTTCCGCGGTCGGAATGTCAAGAATATAGCTTTTGCATTTATTGACTTGCCCGACCCGGTCCGCGTCCTTGTCGAGGCCGAAGACTTTAAAGCCCACTTTGGCAAAATTAACCGCCAGCGGCAGGCCAACATATCCCAGCCCAACAACGGCGAGACGCGCTTTTTTTGCTAAGATTTTATTCTTTAACATGGATGACATACGTTGCCCCTTTACGCTATTTTTCTATTGTTCCCCGGCCGACACCGTAATACTCAAACCCGAGAGCTGCAAGATTTTTATCATGGAAAACATTGCGCCCATCGAACAGGACCGGTTGGCGCATGGCCGACCTGATCTTCTTGAGGTTCAGTTTATAAAACTCCTCCCATTCCGTCAATACCAGCAAGCAATCGCATCCTTTTGCCGTTGCGTAAGCATCCCGGCAGAACGTGACTTTTTTAAGAATTTTTCCGGCATTGGCCATGGCAACAGGGTCATACGCCTTGACTTTTGCCCCTTCGCGCTGGAGAGCTTCGATTATGTCGATGGCAGGAGCGCTGCGCATATCGTCGGTATCCGGCTTGAACGCCAATCCCAGAACGCCGACCACCTTTCCCTTCACGATCCAGAGCTTATCCTCGACCAGTTTCACAAAAGACGCTTTTTGCTCCTCATTGATCCGGCGCACTTCTTTCAAAAGATCAAACGGATATCCGGCCTTCTCGCTGATGCGGACAAAAGCATCAACATCCTTGGGAAAACAGCTGCCGCCGTACCCGATGCCCGCATTTAAGAATGCCCGGCCGATGCGCTTGTCCAATCCCATGCCCTCGGCCACTTTTAGCACATCAGCGCCGAGACGGTCGCAGACCTGCGAAAGAGAATTGATGAAGGATATCTTCGTCGCCAGAAAAGAATTCGACGCGTGCTTGATCAGCTCCGCCGAATCGATATTGGTAACCACCATGTGGGGCTTAAGCGGCTTATAGATCTCGCGAAGGATTTCTTCGGCTTTTTTGGATTCGACCCCAACAACAACCCTGTCCGGATTCATGAAATCCTCAACGGCTGATCCTTCGCGCAAGAATTCGGGGTTCGAGGCGACATCAAACTCAAGGACTTTTTTATTGCTCTTGCGATATTTTGGGGGAAGATTCATCCGGATCGTCCGGGCCACTCGCTTGCCCGTTTCCGCCGGAACGGTCGATTTCTCGATGACAAGCTTGTAATCATCCATGTAGGCCGCAACCTGCTGGGCCACATTTTCCACATAGGTCAGATCGGCATCCCCGTTCTTTTTGGACGGTGTGCCAACCGCAATAAAGATCGCCGTCGACTTTTTGGTCGCTTCTTTGATGGAAGTCGTAAACGAAAGCCGTTTATTCTTTAAATTCTTCTCAAGCAGTTCTTCCAGGCCCGGCTCATAAATCGGGATCTGCCCGCGTTTGAGTTTCGAGATCTTTTTTTCATCGACATCCGCGCACACCACCTTATGGCCGATCTCAGCCAAACAAACGCCGGTCACCAGCCCAACGTACCCTGATCCAATGATAGCGATATTCACTTTATCTTCCTCCCGAACTTTGCGATCCCGCCTTGCGTTTATTGAAGCTCGTCCCGAAATCCAGCGCCATATCGGGAAAGGCTTTGAGCGTGAAGACCATCCAGATCTCGCTACCTTCGTTTCTTGTTTCGTTAAAATTGATATCCATCGTCCATGCGTGCAAATCCCTCGTCGCCGTAAACTCTTGCTCTTTAAGGATTCCGTCGCGCAGATCAAACCGCGTATAAGCCCGGAATTTCCACTTGGGATTGATCTTGTACATGAAATCCGTGGTCAACTGGTCATCGACCTCCCGGTTCCAGCGCTTTCCGATCCCTGCCGTCCATTTATCGCCGTTGAGATACATATCAAAGTTCGCCGTCGTCAGATATTCTTCCTGCGCATCATACGTTGAATCGAAATAAAACGTGACCTGATCGACCGGCCGGAAATCAATGTCGGTGGAAATCGTGCTGAATCCTCCCTTAGCCGGATGCTCTTTGAGATAGAACGGCGTGCTGATCAGCGCCCTCAATAGCTCGACGGTTTGATCGTTCCTTTTGGTCTGCAGCCTGTTATCGATCGAAAAGGTCAGGCTGTGGGCATTGTCCAAATTATCGAC
>JAKQAH010000033.1 GCA_029568545.1 Candidatus Omnitrophota bacterium | reverse complement strand
CAATGACCCTAGCCGACGGAAAACTCTCCGTCAGAAGGCCGGTAAATCCTCCGGTTCCCATACCGATATCTAATATCCTCGCAAACGGACCTCCGTGACGGACTTTTTCCGCCAAACGCCTCCCGATGCTTTTATGAAAATCCGTTAGCCTATCATACCGGTGCGCAGCACCGGAAAAAGCATTACGGATCTTCTGATTTACGACGAAAGTTATCATTAAAGGGTTGATTCCTTGAGGAATGCTTCCATGATCCGATTGAATTCATGGGGTTTGCTCAAGAACGGAAAATGACCGCATTGATCAAAGAAATCAAAGCGGGAACGGGGAGCCATTTTCTTTAAGAACGCGACGGTTTCCTTGGTGCAAATTTCATCTTCCCTCCCGTTGATGAACTGCAAGGGAACATGCACTCTTTTCAGAACTTCCCGTAAATCTTCCGTCTCGAAAATATCCAAATACTCGGTCAAGGCTTGACGCATCGGCATGTCGATGTTCTGGCGGAAACGCTGAAGCCACCGGAATCGCCGGGTTTGGCGCTCATGTCTCGTGAAAAGCGACCGGAAGAAAACATTAATGATGGACGGATAATCATGCGCGAGCTGCCCCCCCAGCTTGCGGATCCTCTCCACGTCCAGTCCGTGAGGATAATCTTTGGATCTGGAAAATTTCGGCATCGACCCGACGAAGATCATGCGCATAACATGATTGGGGAAGAATTCATAGAATTTCAAGGCCACCAATCCGCCCAAAGAGCTTCCGACGATCGTAATATCGGCAAAACGCGCTTTATCCAGAATGAATTTCAAGTCCTCGACAATGACCCCCAAATCAACTTTTTCCCAGCTGCTTTTGCCGTGCCCCGGCAAATCCACGGTCATCACGCGGTAATACTGAGAGAAGAATTTGGATTGCTGGCGCCAGATCCTTTTATCAACCCCCCAACCGTGGAGGAACAACAGGTTCTCGCCTTTTCCCTCGGTATCGTAATGCCATTGAATACCGCTCGGCGCTTTTAAATGAGGCATAGGTCCTTTCCGATCCGCTTGCATTGGCGGATCACATGATCAAGATCTTCCCGTGTATGCGTGGCCATAACCGTTAGGCGTAGCCGCGCCGTATGCGCCGGAACCGTCGGCGGGCGTATCGCGCTGATAAAAACCCCTTCTTCAAATAAACGGCGCGAAAACTCAGCGGCCAGCGCGGGATCTTTCGTCAAGACGGGAATAATCGGCGTTTGCGAATTCATGGTATTGAATCCCGCCTCTTTAAGCTTTTCACGCATATAATTCGCATTTTTCCATAATTGTTCCCGCCGGTGCGGTTCGGCATCCATGATCTCCAGGGCCGTCAGAGAAGCGGCCGCGACCGACGGCGGCATGGCCGTCGTATAAACAAAGCTTCTGGCCTTGTTGATCAGAAAAGCGATGAGAGCGCGGGAGCCGCAACAATAGGCGCCGAAGGATCCCGCCGCTTTCGACAATGTTCCCATTTGGATATCAATGTCTTTTTCAAGGCTGAAATGCTCGGCAAGCCCCTTTCCGCTCTTTCCCATAACGCCGAAAGCGTGAGCTTCATCGACCATCACAAGACAATCATATCGCCGCGCCAACGCAACGATCTTATCTAGCGGCGCCACATCACCATCCATGCTGAACACGCTGTCGGTAATAATGACTCGCTTGCGAAACGCTCCCGCTGTCTTTAGCCTCTCTTCCAATGCGTTCATGTCGCCATGCGGATAACGCCAACATTCCGCCTGGCTTAACCGTATCCCGTCGATAATGGACGCGTGGTTGAGCTTGTCCGAGAAAATAATGTCGCCGCGCCCGAAAATGCTGGAAATGATCCCCACATTCGCCATATAACCGGTGCTGAAAACCAGGCAATCTTCGGCGCCCTTCACGTGAGCGATGCGTTCTTCCAGCGCGCGGTGGGCCATCATGTTCCCGCAGACAAGCCTCGACGCGCCCGAACCGAAGCCTTCCCGTTCGGCGCATTGTGCGGCCGCTTTCCCCAGGCGCGGATCATCCGCAAGCCCCAGATAATTATTCGAACAAAAATTCAAGACCCGCTTGCCGTCGATCACGATCTCCCGGCCCTGGGAACTTGAAACCAGTCGGAGTTCCCGTCTGAGCCCGTTTCTTTCCAGGCCGTCTAATGTTTCGTCCAAGAATAACTTCGCCTTCTGAACCATCATGCTCTATCCCAGTTGGACAATATCTCCGCTTATCCTTTTGACCATTAATCCTGTATCGCTGCGGATGACCAGCCCTCCGTATTCATCCAGGTCCACCGCTTCCCCTTCCACATCCCCGCTCGGATCGATCAGACGGACCTGCCTTCCGAGCGTCGATGAAAGCTGCTTCCATCGCTCGATGACGGGAATAAACCCCTCTTGACCTAGAACCAGATACCAGGCCTCCAATGATCTTAAGATCTCCTGCATCAGATCGGCGCGGGAAACTTTTTGCCCTGTTTCATTCCGGATCGAGGTTGAATGCGGCGGCAGCTGGCTTAATGCCGCATTGACATTGATACCGATACCGATGACCACAAAACGTACCCGGTCCATCTCGGCGCTCAATTCCGTTAAGATGCCGGCAAGTTTTTTCTTTTGGATAAGCAAGTCGTTCGGCCATTTGATCTCGACTGGAAGGCGATACATCTTTCTGACGGCTTCGCAGACGGCGACCGCGCTTAGCAAAGTCACCCGGGTCAAATCAGCCGGGACCATCGGCGGGCGCAAAATCACCGACATATAGATCCCTTTGCTTTTGGGGGAAACCCAACTTCGCCCCCGGCGGCCTTTACCCTTGGTTTGATTTTCGGCGCACACAACGGCCCCTTCCGGGGCCCCGTCCATCCCTAATTGGAACGCTACATCCATCGTTGAGGCGACCGAATCGAAATATCTGATATCTTTGCCAAGGATTTTTGTTCCCAGCCCGGACTGGATCTCGGATGGAAAAAGTTTATCCGGAGAGGATACGAGACGGTATCCCAGGTGCGGGACCGCAACGATGTCGTATCCTTCATCGCGCAGGTCCTGGATATATTTCCAGATCCCGGCGCGACTTATTTTCAGATGATGGCTGATTTCCTCCCCGGAAATATACCCTTCGGCTGTTTTTAAGAAATGAATGATCTTGGCGCGCATGATTTTCGATAAAGCGCCGCATCCTTTCGGAAACGGGCTATGGTTTTATTTTATATTACCGCCCCCGATTTTCATTGTCAACCTGAATCAGAAATATGGTTTACATACGTATGGCGCGCCGGGTCTCGTTTTCTTCCAAATGATTGACAACCATAGTCGGCAATGCTATATTGACAGGGATTTTACAGGCAGGTTTTGCAGTTTATCGCTCATTCGTTATTTGGGGCTATACCCTGTCCTCCAACGAGGGGGTATGGCCCCACATTTCGATTTGATAATCTATTTCGATCAAAAAAAATTTGGGGCTATACCCTATCCTCTAACGAGGGGGTATGGCCCCACATTTCTCTAAATAAAACATTAAGGTCATGTGGGGCTATAGCTCAGCTGGGAGAGCGCTTGCATGGCATGCAAGAGGTCAGGAGTTCGATCCTCCTTAGCTCCACCAAGATACTGAATAGATCCGGGCGCATGAAACACTACCGCACTGTCCTTACGATCGGCATCCTGGAAATCTGTATCGGCAGCGGTACGCTTTTGAGCAATGCTATTCTCTTAGCTCTCTCTCAGAACAATAAATCTTTCGGCGTTCTTTGTTTCGTGTTTATTGCCGGAACAATCTCCTCCTTGCTCGGGATAGGCCTCCTGAAATTCCGAAAAGAGGCTTATAGCCTTTTGCTTTATTTCTCCTCTATGATCATCTTAAGCAAGGCCTTGATTTTCCTGGGCGTGATCCATTTAAACGGCGCTTTAGGGACCTTGGTTCCCGGCCCGGTGAAAGATATTGTTTCGATCATTTATCACGGGCTTGTGATCGTTTACTTAAACAAACCCGACGTAAAACAGATCTTCCATCAATGATGGCGCGCCCAAACAATAAAATTCGAAGCCTCCTTTTCCTTAATAATCGATTCGGCAAAAATTTGTGGCGCATTAGCTCCTTCAAAATATTTCTAGTGCTGGAGTGGTGAAATTGGTAGACGCACTGGACTCAAAATCCAGCGATCGCAAGATCATGTGGGTTCGATTCCCACCTCCAGCACCAGATCTTCCCCATGAATACCAAGGACTTAACAACCTCCTCGTCCCTCATTAAAAAATCGTTCACGATCGCCAGCTTCGCCCTTATTCCTGTATTATCAATCTACTTCCTGGATATTGCTGTCCTCATACCGCTCTACACAATCATCGGCCCCTTTATCATTCTTTTGGTCGCTCCGTTGAAGATTCTTGCCTACAGCGGCATGTATGGAGCGCTCACGGAGCTGGCGTGCGGAGAAGAACTGACGCTTACCAGAAAACGTTTCCAATCCAATGCGTTTGCCTATTGGCCGTATTATTTTGTCATTATTGTTCTTCCCTCCATGCTATATTTTATCGCAACAGCCAGCGGTTTCGTAAAAACCAATATTAACGCTTATTTCTTGTTCGCCCATATCCAGCCCTTTCTTTTGTTCCTGCTTGCGACAGCGCTCATTAAAACGAAATATCTCCGCCCTTCCAAGCTGGCCAAACGAAAGATAAGGTTTACTTCTTCTATCATGGCGACTTTGCTTGGATTCTTTATCGCTGCGCTCTTGGTCTTTTATCTTCCCTATGTTCTCCCTTCACAGGAATTCTGGATTGCCCGGTTCCTCAAAGGCTTCTCTCTGTATCTTAATGCCTGGATTTACAGCTACTATGCCCTCCTGATCCTCCGCGGATATCCCGAGATCCTTCAGCAATTCCGCCGCGAAAAAGAGATTTATCTGATCAACCCTCTCAGCGGAGGGATCTTTTTTCATTTAACTTCCATTTTTCTGCGCTCTTACCCTCCGATCTTCGTCGTTATAAAAGCCTTGACGCCGAAAAGCTATAAATTCCGAGAATTCAACCGCCTCCCCTGGAAGAAACATTATTATGCGCCCAATAAATTGGTCGCTATCACCTGCTTTTCGGCGAACTGCATGGATGTTTATCAAATTGCGCGCGAATTTAGAAAGCGCGGCTCAAAAGTCGTTATGGGAGGCCCTCATGTGACCTTTTTCCCGGATGAGGCCCTGGAATATTGCGATAGCGTCGTCTGCGGCGAAGCGGAAAGTATCTGGCCGCAAATCATTCAAGACTACGAACATAATGCCCTGCAAAGAAAATATCTCGGATCCCCTGTTGAGAATTGTCACGATTTTGTCTATCAAGAGCTTCTGAACTCCCCTCCTGCCGTCATCAAAAGCTTTCTGGAAACATCCCGCGGGTGCAAATTCAATTGTCATTTCTGCGCCATCCCGTCGTTAAGCCAAAGAAAATTGCGGAAACAGAACATTTCCCAATTTATCGAACTCCTCCGCAAGGTAAGAACAAAATATAAGCATATTCTTTTACTCGATAACAATATCTACAGCGATCCAGCGCATACCAAGGAGCTGCTGCGAGCGCTGAAACCCCTTCGCCTCAAATGGTCGACACAATGTTCCATCGACATCGCCAAAAACACGGATATGCTCGAACTGGCAAAAGAGAGCGGCTGCGAGGAACTCTTGTTCGGCTTTGAAATATCGGAAGATTCCTTCGAAAAACAACGGGGAGGCAAGTTCGCTTTAGCCGATCATTATCGGGAATATGCGAGGAAAGTAAAAGAAGCCGGGATCGCCATCAAGGCGCATTATATCTTTGGATTTGAATCCGATAGTTTTTCGTATCTTCTGAAGCTTTGGAAATTCTGCTTCACGGTCAACCCGCTTTGGACGGTTCTATCTATCCTGACGCCCTTGCCAGGGACGCAATTTTATCATGAAATGATGAAACAAGACCGGATCGCCAATTTGAATTGGAGCCATTATGGCTGCCAAACGCTCGTTTTCCATCATCCGCGCATTCCTAGAGCCGTTTTGACAAAAACGTACCCTTTGATCTATTTATTCTTCTTACTGACAACGTCAAAAGGAGGGTATGCCCTGCTCTTCATCCTGATCATGCTCATGATCGGAGTTATTTGACCCGACGATAAACAAGCATCCAGCTCAATCCGAAAGAAAGATAATACGCCAGAAAAACGACTCCGCATATTTCCCAGAAATTCAACGGAACGATAAAAACAATACAAATAATTACCATCAGGATCGCCGTTCTTATGATCCCGTCCGATGACGTTATGGCACCCGTCAGCGAGATAATATCATATTCCCGGCTGTAGTATTCTCCTATCTGATAAAGGGTTTTCTGCGACAAGGATACTGCTAAGAAATCCCTATCCAATAATCTACGACAAACCCGGACGATCAGTTCCCTTTTAATAACATACAGCAAAAATATCAATCCCATGGCAGCGCACGCGAAAATCTCATATTCAAATTTCTTGCTGGAAATTGCAAAGAATAAAGATACGGCGAGAGCCCCGTACATGATCCTTTCCAGCCAGAGAACAATATCTGTTTTCCTATAAATAGCTTTCGTTTCTTCATTCTGCACTAATTCTTCCCGGAGCTTTCTCTGCATAATAAGATGAAAGAACCACCGGTAGACTTGCCGGTCAATCTTTACCGTGCTGATCACGGATTTTATGGTGCTCTTGGGAAGATCCTGAGGCTGATACATGCTATTCCGATCTGTGAATATTGAGTTTCAGAGGCCCCTCGCTATGTCTTAACTGGCCGCAAGCAGCAGAAACATCCGTTCCCCGGGGCGTGCGGATCGTGGCATGAATCCCATTTTTCTCGAGGAGATCCTTAAAGGCAAAGATCCTGTTGCGGGAAGGCGGCTCGTGATCGAATTCGGAAACCCGGTTATAGGCAATAAGATTGATCTTGCACAATAACCCTTTAAGCAAGCGGCCCAATTCTCTTGCGGCTTGCTCCGTACATGTGACATCCTTGATCAAAATATATTCGAACGTGATCTGACGTTTGGTGGCTTTGTTATATTCCCGGCAAGCCGCGATCAAATCGTCAATGGGATATTTCTTGTTCACAGGCATCAACACATTGCGCGATGCGTTGCTGGACCCATGCAACGAAACAGCCAATTCAATCTGCAGTCCTTCTCCGGCAAGTTGTCGGATCCTCGGAATTAATCCGCACGTGGAGACCGTGATCCGCCGCGCGGCAATATTCAACCCCTTGGGCGAATTAATGACCCGGATCGCCTTCATGAGATTGTCATAATTATCCAATGGCTCTCCTACCCCCATGAAGACAATGTGCGATATCACGTTTCCGCCGGCAATTGTTTTCATATAAAGGATCTGGCCTAATATTTCTGCGCACGTGAGGTTGCGCCTCCATCCCCCAAGGCCGCTGGCGCAGAAACGGCAACCGAACTTGCATCCCGCTTGTGTCGAAATGCAAAGCGTCACTCTCTTGGAGCTGGGGATCAGGACCGTTTCTATTTTTTCGCCATCATGCAATGCTGATAAAATTTTTATCGTGCCGTCGGAAGAAACATCTTTGTGAAGCACCTTTGGCAGAACAAACAGGAAGTCTTCCCCGAGGCGGGTCTGGAGCGCCGATGGAAGATCGCTCATCTTGTTGAACTGGCTGGCATTCTTCTGGTAAATCCAGGAAAAGATCTGAGAAGCTCGGAAGGCATTTTCCCCCCTCGACCGGAGATGCGCCACCAATTCTTCGTAAGATAAATCGCGAATATCACGGGTACTCATTGGCTCTCTGTAATTTTTTACTGGGATTCTATAACTTCGCCGATTTTGCGGAATTTGTTATAGCGCTGGGCAATCAGTTCTTCTTGGGAAAGACGGGACAATTCTTTGATATGCTTGAGGATGGAATTTTTCAGGGCCATGGCGACCTGTTCCGGGCCTTTATGCGCGCCGCCGGCAGGTTCGGAAATTATCTCATCGACAATCCCGAATTTAATGAGATGCTCTCCCGTTATTTTAAGGGCTTCGGCCGCTTCCGGCGCCTTAACGCTGTTGCGCCAAAGAATGGAGGCGCAACCTTCAGGAGAAATCACGGAATAATAAGCGTGCTCAAGGATACAAACCCGATCCGCCACGCCGACGCCTAAAGCGCCTCCGCTGCCGCCTTCCCCGATAATCGTCGCCACAATGGGCGTTTTAAGACCGACCATATCTCGTAAATTCGAAGCGATCGCCTGGGCCTGGCCTCGCTCTTCGGCCCCAATTCCAGGATACGCTCCAGGCGTGTCAATAAGAATAACGATCGGTAAACGGAATTTTCCTGCCAGCTGCATCAGGCGCATGGCTTTGCGGTACCCTTCAGGATGAGCGCAGCCGAAGTTTCTCTTTACATTCTCGCGGGTATCTCTCCCCTTTTGATGCCCAAGGATCAAAACCTTGGTCCCGTTCAATTGCGCAAAACCAGCAACAAGAGCCAGGTCATCTGCAAATTGGCGATCGCCGTGCAATTCAATAAAATCGGTAGTCATCATGCGGATATAATCAAGGGTATACGGACGGTCCGGATGGCGGGCGATCTGAACTCTTTGCCAGACGCTTAAGCGGCTGTAGATCTCGCTTTTCATCTTTTCCAATTTTTCTTGGAGCTTCTTGATCTCGGGGTCCAAAGAAATATTCTTGTCCGTCCCGAAGTTCTTCAGCTCTTCGATCTTGGATTCCAGCTCGACAATCGGTTTTTCGAAATCAAGCATGCCCATAAAATGATCCCGACAATAACAAGCTCATAGTTAACAGTTTCGAGTTGGACTTTATTCCCCCATCTTCCTGTTGCCTATGAGCTTCGTTGATTTTAATCGACAATGACGACTTTTGTTCCCCGCGGAACAATGCTGTACAGCTCCTCCACATCCTGGTTGCGCATCCTGACACAGCCCGCCGTCACCTGCTGGCCGATCGTTTCCGGCTCGATCGTTCCATGAATCCCGTATCCGGGCAGATCAAATCCCAGCCAACGGCTTCCCAACACGTTCTGGGGGCTTTCCGGCGGGACCACAATCCCCTTATTGAACCAAACCGGATCGACCAATCTGGAAATAATCGTGAATTCCCCGATAGGCGTGCTATTATTGCTCCCCGTTGATACGCTGTAGACCTTTAAAACATCATTCCCGTCTTTTAAAATAAGAATATTCTGTGATTTATCCACCAGGATATTAAACGTCCCTGTCCAAACCCGTAATTTCTGGCCTATGCGGATGACATTGCCGGATAAGTTATTGCTCCGTTGAATAAGTTCAATCGTCGTCCCATATTTCTTGGCCAACTCGCCTAACGTATCCCCGCTTTGAACCGTATGAATCACGGTTTTCCCGTCAACAGGCGTATTGGAAAACACCAGCTCCATATTTAAGCTTTCTAACTCTTCCTGAACCTTCTCGACTTGCTCAAAATCTGAGTGCTCCGTGAGAATAGCCTGATAGGTTTCTTTCGCTTTGATAATCTCCCCGTCTTCCTTCAACTTCGAGGCTTCCTGATAAAGTTCCGATCCCGCTGTATCTTTTTTTACAGAGACAACCGCAACTTCAGCCGTTTTGTTGCCTTTCGGAAAGAATAATACACCTGTCACAACCAAAATGCCTGCGATTACAATTAAAATCCTTTTATCCACGGTCCTTTTTCCTCTCTATTTATGACCATATCCGATAAAAAAAAGATGCCAGGATAATGCCTAAAATACCGCCGACAATAACCTGTAACGGGGAATGGCCAATCAATTCAAATAAACGTTCGGTCTCGATCTTGCCTTTCCAGTATATGTCGTCCAATATCTGATTTAGAATAGCCGCCTGTTGGCCGGCTGATCGCCGCACCCCCTGCGCATCAAACATTGTGACAAGAGCAAAAAAGGCCGCTAATGCGAACAGAACAGAACCAAAACCCGCCTGTAAACCGCATGTTGTGGCTAATGCCGTCGCTCCGGCGGCATGACTGGAGGGCATTCCGCCGGTCCCGATAAACCATTTAAAATTAAATTTTTTCTCCCGTATAATGCCTAAAAAAACCTTTACGCTCTGGGCAATCGCCCAAACAAGACAGGTAATCACTAAAACTTTATTATGGAACAAAGCGTGCAATATGCCAGAAATCCTTATTTTTCAACCTGTTAGATTTTTCCTTCTTGCGATATTCATGTTTGGGAGGCAAAATACAGAGTTGACGCAAAAATAAAATTATGTTAGGTTATATTATAAGCGGCAGGAACAAAAAAGCAAGGTCTTTTCCCTTTCCGCATTCCCCTTTATTTTCCCCTTTTTTGGTTTATCTTCTTAATATTAATTTTATAAGCGAGGATAAACCATGTTATCAAAAACCTATAGTTATGGAATTTCCGGGCTTGATGCCTATCCCATCACAATCGAGATCGATGTCGCGCGGGGCCTTCCGGCAACGATTATCGTCGGGCTTCCGGATAGCGCCATCCGGGAAAGCAAAGAACGGGTGCGTTCCGCGATTAAAAACAGCGGATACCAATTCGGCGCCAGGCGGATCACGGTTAACCTTTCGCCGGCAGATATTAAGAAAGAAGGCCCCTCCTTTGACCTGGCCATCGCCTTAGGGGTCTTGGCCGCAACAGGGCAGATTTGCCCCGATTTCCTGGACCAATACGCCATTCTCGGTGAATTGTCGCTCGACGGGCACATTCAACCCGTAAGCGGAACGCTTCCTATCGCGCTTGCCGTTGCGAAAAGCAATTTCAAGGGCTTGATCCTTCCTTCGGCTAATTCTGCAGAAGCCGGCCTGGCCCAACAAATAAAAATCTATCCCGTCCGGACTTTAACGGAAACCGTTCATTTATTAAATGACCCCGGGAATGTCAATCCCCTCATGGCCTGCGGGAACCATCTTCCTTTCCCAAAATGCGCTATTCATGATGTGGATTTCAGCGATGTCAAAGGCCAGGCCCACGTGAAACGCGGCCTCGAGATTGCCGCCGCCGGGAACCATAACGTCCTGCTTATCGGCCCGCCGGGAAGCGGGAAAAGCATGCTTGCCAAAAGACTCCCGACGATATTGCCCGATATGAGCCTGGAAGAATCTCTGGAGACAACAAAGATCCATTCGGTCATGGGGCTGCTCGATCACCAGCAAGGGATCATTAGCGAGCGCCCGTTCCGGTCCCCTCATCATACAACTTCCGACGTCGCCATTGTTGGGGGCGGTTCCATCCCCAGGCCCGGAGAGGTCACTTTAAGCCATAACGGCGTGTTATTCTTAGACGAGCTCCCGGAGTTCAACCGCAACGTCCTCGAATCCTTGCGCCAGCCTCTCGAAGACCACTACGTGACCATTTCGCGGGCGATCCGGTCCGTCCGCTTCCCTTCCAAATTCATTCTCATTGCCGCCATGAACCCTTGCCCGTGCGGATTTCTCACGGATTCCAAACGGCAATGCCATTGCACGCCGCACCAGATCCAGAAATATTTGTCCAGGATTTCCGGCCCGCTATTGGACCGCATCGACCTGCATTTGGAAGTTCCTACATTACCGTCAATAGACCTTGTGAATAATTCTCCAACAGAGACATCCCAAACGATCAAAGAAAGGATCGAAAAAGCCAGGTTATACCAGCTTCAACGTTTTATCGATATGCCGATCGTTGCCAACGGCTACATGAACCATCGACAAGTAAAGAAATTTTGCGGCCTGACGAGCGAAGGGAAAAAACTTTTAAAATCAGCCATAGATGAGCTGGGCCTCTCTGCCCGGGCCTATGATAAGATCCTGAAAGTCGCCAGGACGGTTAGCGACATGGCCGGCAGCGAAAGCATCCAGCCTGAGCATATTGCCGAAGCCATCCAATACCGGAGTTTGGATAGAAACTGGTGGGGTTAGCGATCCTCTTACTTGTTTTCATGGCATGGCTCGAGAACTTCGAGAAACCCGAAAATCGTCGGGCCCAAGCCTGAGCTTTATCAAAATACTCAACGGCAAAAGAATACTGTTTTAATTTAAAACATGTTCCGGATAAATTCGCATATGGTCACCGAGAAATCACCGCCCAAACAAATCCGCGCTCCGGCGTATTTGCGAAACGCTGAAACCAAGAATGGTGATCAAGAAAATAGACAGAAGCATAGATTTTCCGGAAGAAAGATCTTGGGGGACGACCAATCGGCAGAAAATGTTTGTTTGCCCTGATGGGCATCTGAAATACGCGCTTTTACGCCGAGAAATTCAAATCGCTTCTTTTTTTTCTCGTGCGTTTAACTGCTGAAGCAGATCCCGGATCTCTTTCAGCAGAATTACGGATTCCTCGCTGTTAGAAAGAATTTTTTGTTTGTATTCCTTGTCTTCCGTTTCGCGCCGGACATAAACATCGCGCATGCTTTCCCCACTGTCATCTTGGTAAATCGTTCGTTTTTCAGCTTTAAGACTTTCACTCCCTGCCTGACCCGTTCTGACAACAATCAAACCCGTCAGGATCGATACTGCGCACAGCAAACAAAATAGCCCTTTTTTGCTCATTGCTGCCTCCTGTTCTCATTAAGGCGTTTTCATTTCTTATGACAAAAACAATTGCAGTATATCATACCTGCGGGAACCCCTCAAAGCTTGTTTCTGAAGAAACAGGCCAAAAGTAAAAATAGAAAATTCCTTCCAATTGCGGGAAAAAGTGCTATGATAAAAGCGATAAGAGGAGGTAGAGGATAGCGAAAGCACCCGAAGGTCTATCACCTTATGAAAACGGCGCCCAATAAAACCGGGTGCCGTTTTTATGTAAAGTCCTTCCTAAAAAACTCCCTTTTGACATCCCTGAAAAGAACTTCACATCCCCTCGCTCATATCATCGGGGGATGTAAGTTAAAGAAGAAGCAAAAAATTTCTCATCCGATATTTCAATAATACCCTATCTTCTCCTCTTCAAAACCATAATCATCAGAATGTTTCCGATCGTCATAAACAAGGGAATCATCGATCTGGCGACTCAGCAATTTAGGAGGGATCTCATAGAGGAACCTCGAGGGATGTTGGCGCTTGGTAAAGCCGAATGTCCGCCGGCTCATCGCGTAGCTCAAATGCAACCGTTCCATCGCGCGCGTAAATCCGACATAACACAGCCGGCGCTCCTCTTCCAGCTCCTCAAGGGAGGCGTTCAGGGCGTTGGCATGGGGCAGCAGCCCTTCTTCCATTCCCAGCATGAAAACGACCGGGAACTCCAGACCTTTAGCGCTGTGCAGCGTCATCAACGTAAAAAGCTCTTCCTCCTCATGCCATGTATCGATCTCCGTCTGAAGGCTGATGAATTCCAGATACGCTTCCAGCGCCCGCGAACGATCTGCCTCGGACATCGAGTCCTCAAATTCTTTTACGGAAACAAAGAATTCCTGAATATTCTCAATGCGGGCTTTCGCTTCAAACGTATTCTCATGCTCCAGCTCCTCGACATAGCCCGTCCGATCGATAACAGACTGCACCAATGCGCTTAGCGGCAAAGCCGCGCTGGATTCTCTCAGGTTCTTGATAATCCCGTAAAAACGGTCTAAGGCTTTTTTGAGCCGTTCCGGCGTTTTGGGTTGTTGGCTGTATTGGCCAATGGCCTCATACAGGCTCACGCCCTGCTGGCGGCTGATCGCTTGAAGCTTATCAACCGTCGTCTTGCCGATCGATCTTTTGGGAACATTGAGAATGCGTGACAGATTGATCTCATCGCTCGGATTAAAGATCACCTTCAAATACGCGAGCAGGTCCTTGATCTCTTTGCGCGCATAGAACTTCACGCCGCCAACGATCGTATAGGGAATATTGTTGCGCCGGAGCTCCTCCTCGAAAACGCGGGACTGGGAATGCGTCCGGTAAAACCCCACCATATCTTTCGGACGGTATCCTTCGCGCTTGGCGGCCAATATTTTATAGATGAGATGTTGCGCCTCGAGACGGTCGTTCTGGGCCCGGTACAATTCGATCAGCGGCCCTTCGCCCCTGTTCGACCAGAGATTCTTGGGCTTTCTGTTGGAATTGTGCGCAATGACGGCGTTCGCCGCCTTCAGGATCGTATTGGTCGAACGGTAATTCTGTTCCAGCCGGATGACTTTGGCATCCTTAAAATCCTTCTCGAATTTCATGATATTCGCCGCGCTGGCGCCGCGCCATTCATAGATCGATTGGTCCGGATCCCCGACGACCATGAGGCTCCGGTATTTGCGGGCCAACTGATTGATCAGAACATATTGCGCATAATTCGTATCCTGATACTCGTCGACTAAAATGTGGCGGAACTTTTCCTGATATTGCGCAAGCACATCCGGCGCCTTGTCGAACAGCAAAACCGTTTTTGCAATCAGGCCGCCAAAATCGACCCCATTGCAGCTGTTGAGTTTTTTTTCATATTCCTCATAGATCGAGACAAAGAATCCGTCTTCCCCGTCGGCAGGCTCAGCGCTGGCCTCCTGAGCGGTCCGCAGCCGGTCTTTGCACCGGCTGATCTGCTCCCGCACGCCCTTGGGATTGATCTCTTTGTCATCAAGACCCAGAACCTTCATGCAATCCTTGATGATCACCAGCTGATCGTTCTCATCATAAATGATGAAATCGCCTCGAAGAGAAATATGCGCCGCGTTTTTCCGCAGAATGCTCAAGCAGATCGAATGAAACGTGCTGATCATGACCGGCAGGGGGACTTGACGGGCCACCCGGTCTTTCATTTCCTTGGCCGCCTTGTTCGTGAACGTCACGGCAAGAATCTGTTCCGACGGGATGCCGCTTTGGATCATGTGAACGATGCGCGTCGTCAGAACCCGCGTCTTGCCGGAACCGGCTCCCGCCACCACCAGCAGCGGCGCCGGTTTATACTTCACGGCTTCGCGTTGCGCTTCATTCAAATTGGCAAAAATATCGGTCTTTTGATGGGTCATAAGTATCCTGAAACCAAGATGGGATTTCGGAAGGGCCAAAATCCTTACCGCCACAACACCTCACAAAGATGCGTGAAACAAGCGCAACGTTTGTACGGACGGAACAGATTAGATTAGGGAAGGATGTTCTTCAGGGCCGTTACCTGATCCTTGGAAACACAATAATTCTGGGACTCGCCGTTGAGCTTGAGAAAATGGCATTCCTTGCCATTACTTAATTTTGCCTCTTCGCTGAGCGTATAATCTTTCTTTCCGTCAGCTTTGATAATGCTGATCGCCAAGGTCTCTTTGGGCGAAACGGCCGGTCCGAAAACCGCTTCAACGTTCATATCTTTTATTTTGGCAATCACATCCTGGACTTTGGCGATCTCGATATTCACGCCGGCAGGCGTCTGCCAGGCAACTTCAGGGCCGGATCCCGGCTGCTCCGCCCCATCTTCCGTCGATGCCGGAGGTGCTGTAACGGACGCTTTTTTTACAACTTCGAATTTCTTTTTATTGCTCACATCATTAACCACAATCCCATCAACGCTGCCTTCCTCAACATTCAGAGGATTGCTGGCAAAAATATCGCCCTGCTGTTTTTCCCGGCCTTCAAACGCAGAAACAGGGACGCGGTAAAAATAGCCGGCACCGTCGATCTTTGCATAATAATTCTCGCCGCTCTCGTCTTTCGCCCCGCGGACAAGCTTGACCTCATTGCCGTCCTCAAACGTGAATGTTCCGATCCAATCCGGAGCGTCAAAAACGCTCGGATTATCCGGCGCAACAATATCCCGCGCATAGGTATTGTTAAATGATTCCAAGAGACTTTTGATCTTCGAGGCGCTCAACCCGAACGCATACGGATAGACACTTTGCCACTGCTTTTTATCATCAACCGTGTTTTTTCGGATATCCATTACCGTTTGGCTGGAGCCGTTGACCGCCTGCGCAATGGCCACGCCGACAACGTTATCAACCACAAGATTCGTAATGCGCTTGTCGCCCCATTTATCCGTATCAAGCTTTTGCGCGCCTTCCTCCTCGCGCACCCCCAGAGCCCCGAGAAGGTTTTCGCCAACAACATAAACATCATTTGTTCCGGCTAACCTGACAAAATTGTTCTGGTATCCCGCTTTTTTGGTTCCGACCACAATGTGTATGTTCTGCGCTCCTTCGCGATACAGCTCCACGTGCACGCCCTGATCGTCCTCAATCCCATAATCCGTTAAAACTTCTTTTCTCTGGGACCTCAATTCACCCTGCAAAGCATCGAGCTTCTCAAGAACCGGCGCAATGGCCTTTTCGTTCGCACGAACGCCGTATTGGGTTTTGACAATCCATTGCCCGTTTTCTCGGGCCAGTTCAACGCGTTGAACCGTACTTGCGTTTTCTTCCGCCCCTTCCTGTTCCAATCGTAGAACGATTTCAGAAAAGTCTTCCAAATTGACCGGCGCGGCAATAAGGTCAACCATTTCCTCGGTAGCGGGAGGCCGCGCTTTCATATTCTTTTTCACAAAAACAAGCCCGATGAGAACAGCAAAGATAACGCACAAAACGATCAAGTTTGTTTTTTTCATCCCTCTTTACTCCATGCTGATTGATAGTAATTTTAAATATTGCTCTTTCTCTTTTTTGCGAAGGATCGCGCGAATACCGCCAAACGCGATCACAACAACCGGGACCAAGAAGATGGTCATAAAACGATACCAGAGCTTTTTGACATTGTTGACGGCTTTGATCGATCGGCTGATCGGCTGATGGCCGCGGATCTTGATCAGTTCGCCACCTAGCGTCAACGCATCGACGGAATTGATGAACAGGTTGGCCATGCCGCCGTTGCGGATGATATCCTCTTCGAACATCTTAGAGCATCCCACAACCAGCAGTTTGCCCGGCTTAAGGGTTAATTCCTGTTGCGCAGCCTTTCCCTCAACGGATTCATCAACCACCGATTCGTCCATCCCCTCTTCTTTCGGCCACTCAGGAGCCGCCTGGCCCTTATAA
>JAKQAH010000120.1 GCA_029568545.1 Candidatus Omnitrophota bacterium | reverse complement strand
ATAAAGATCGTCAGCTACACCGGCCCGCTCCAAGATCATGGCCATAAAGATGAACAGCGGAATGGCCAGGAGCGTAAATTTATTCATGGCGCCCCAAGCCTGGGAGGCAATGAGATAAAGTCCCTTATCTCCCCAGAGAAGATAGCAACCCACGGCCCCAACGCCCCCCAGAACAAAGGCCAGGGGCAGGCCCATGCACAAGAGAATAATAATGGTTCCGAAAAGGAGAATCGTAATAAGTTCAATGCTCATGGACTTCCTCCTTTCCGGTGACGGCCTGCCTGATTGTACGGATATACTTGACGATGCCCTGAATCAGGAGCAGGAACGCGCCCAGAGGGATCATCATTTTGATCGGATAGACCGGCGGGGCAAAGGCCGTGGCTTCGGTTTCCCGATACATAAAAGAATCCCAGGCCATTGCCCATCCTTTGACCAAAAGGGTTCCGCAAAACACAAAAAAGAGGAGCCAGGTGAAAAGGTCGATGACGGCGCGGGTCCGGGGCTTGAACTTCAGGTAAAGAATTTCAACATTTACATGCCCGTCACGCTGCTGAAGAAATCCCCCCAGAAGAATGACGTAAGCCCCGTAGATCATCTGGGATACTTCATGGGCCCAAATGGTAGGGCTGTTGAGCACATACCGGAAAAATATCTCATAAAGGATGACGCCGACGAGCAGGACCGTAAAATAGCTGACCAGCGTCCCGATAAATATATTGATCCGGTCGATCCATGCGAAAAATTTTTCCATAAGCGATTGTTCCTCCCGTACAAGAAAAAAACAAGGATCATGGATCCATTAAAAAGCCGGGCGACTGCCCTCATTGAGTTTTATGACAGCCGTCCTTTATCATATCGGATCAATCAATATGGCCGAGATCTTTGAGATATTTTTTCAGCATCCCGATGGCCTTTGCCGAGTCGGCGGATTTGGAGGCCACAATGTCCCACTGCTTCATGGCCGATGCCATCATTTTCTTCTGGTCCGCCGGATTCACAGTCGATACGGATACCTTGTAATCCTTGATCATCTTCTCGAGAGAGGCCTTTTCATCTTTTTCATATTGCTCTGTTCTTGTGAAAACACGATCGTTCAAGGTCTTGTCGAGAATTTGCTGGAGGTCCTTGGGAAGGGCCTCAAAGGCGTCCTTATTGATGATAATCACATCGGTGCCGGCCATGGCCAGATCGGGCTGGATGTAATATTTGGCCACCTCGCAAAATTTCATCGTCAAAGCGCCGCTCGCCGCTCCCCAGTGGGCTCCATGAATAACGCCCGTTTGCAGCGAAAGATAGATTTCTTCGCCGGGGATTAAAACAGGCGAGGCGCCAAGGTCCTTCAACATGTCCGCGATCGCGCCGGAGGAACGTACCTTTAACCCTTTGAAATCATCGAGCTTCGTAATGGGCTTTTTGCAAATCATGGCCGTCGGATAAATCCGTTCTGTATAATAGAGCAAACCATGCTTGATATGTGCATCCTTAAGCATCTTTTCAAAGCCATGTTTAAAATGAAAATCCAATCCTTCCTTGGTCGAGCGGAAAGTCATGGGACAGTTGGCCGCCACGGCGGCAATGGGGATCTGACTCATCCAATACGCCGGCGCCGCCGTCGCCGCATCGATGGTGCCCATGCGGCA
>JAKQAH010000029.1 GCA_029568545.1 Candidatus Omnitrophota bacterium | reverse complement strand
GTTAAAAGGGAGCGGGCGGATGATTTTAACGATGGACTGGAGGAGAAGGATTCCCCTTGGGTCAAGGATCGGTTGCGCGAAGGGAATCCCGGCGGAGGGCCAGGACGCAGGGAATAAAAACAGTGAGACGGGCAATAGCGGCAATCGTAAAGATTGCCGCTATTTTATTAGTAGAAAAAGGATTATATTTTTGTTAATATAGCGGCTATGAGAAAATATTTTGGGCAGGAATTTTATATAGGAATTTTAGTTTTTGCGCTGCTCGGCTTTTGCGGCTTGTCGGATGCTTCCATCGAGGATATCGAAACGGCCATTATGAAGCAGGATTACCAGCAAGCCAAGCAGTTGGCGGTCCAATCGCTCTCCGAGGCCTTGAGCAAGGAACAGGCCGATGAGGTCCGTTACTATTTAGGGCTATGCCATTTGTGGTTGGGGCAATATCCCGAGGCTCGGGAGATTTTTACCGAATTGACCAAACAGAACATCGACGGAACGCTGCGGGATAAAGCTTTTTTAGGGCTTTTTGACTCTTATTACATGGATAACCGCTATGAGCAGGCGCAACAGATTATCCAGCGTCTTTTGAAAGCAAGTCCGAAGTCGGAACTCATGAGCCTCATCTATCTGAAGTATGCCCGCGTAAATCTTAAGATGGCTTTATGGGATGATGCTCGCGACTATTTGGAAAAAATCATTGAGGATTTTCCGGAAAGCCTGGAAGCGCATACGGCCAAGCAGCTCCTGAACGAAAAGCAGTACTTTGCTGTTCAGGTGGGGGCTTTTATCGAGCGCGCAAGGGCCGAGCAACTGACAAATGAATTAAAGGAAAAAGGCGAATACGCTTATATCGTTGAAACGGTTGATCAGAAAGATCGGACGTTTTTCCGCGTCCGTGTCGGGCAGTTGGCGCTGTTGGGCGAAGCCCAAAAACTGAAATCGAGATTGTCCAAGGCGGGATATCCTACCGAGATCTATCCTTAAACAGCCTCTATGAATTCCAAGAAAATCGTTTTTATTGTTGGCCCGACGGCCGTTGGCAAATCTGACGTCGGGCTTTGTCTTTGCGCGAAGATCCCGGGAGAGATCGTTTCCTGCGATTCCATGCAGATCTACCGGGAGATCAATATTGCCAGCAATAAACCTTCGCGCGAGGTCCTGAAGAAGGTCCCGCATCATCTCATCGACATTCTTTCTGTCCGGGACGAATTTGATGTGGCCCGATACAATGAGTTGGCTTTAGCCGCGATTGCTGACATTCATCGGCGCGGCCGTATCCCGATCGTTGTGGGCGGCAGCGGGATGTATATGCAGGTTCTTTTGGACGGCATTTTTCAAGGCGGCGTCAAGAATGAGTCGCTGCGCAAGGACCTCAAAGGGCAAGCGCATCAGTATGGAAATCAATTTATTTATGATAAACTGAAAGAAGAGGACCCTGAGGCGGCGCAGAAAATCCACCCTAACGATACGCGCCGGATTGTCCGGGCTTTGGAGATTTGCCTGACGGAAAGAATACCGATATCGGAATTGCAGAAACAGCGCCGGGGGCTTTGGGGGGCCTATGATATTAGGGTGTTCGGATTAAACTGTGATCGTGAGCAGCTTTACGAAAGAATTAATCGGCGCGTCGAACAAATGTTCGAGAAAGGGTTGGTCGAAGAGATCGAGAAGGTTCGGGAGGCGCCATGGAGCTTAACAGCAAAAAAGATCATTGGGGTTCAGGAGGTCATGGGATTTTTGAACAAGGAATATGATCTGGCTCAGGCCAAAGAACGAATGAAGCTTAACACGCGGCGGCTGGCCAAGCGCCAGTTGACCTGGTTTCGGAAAGAAAAAAGGATTCAGTGGATCGAGGTGGATGTAGATGACGCGCCCGCGAAGAGCGCGGCAGGGATTCTAAGCTGCATGCAAGATAAGGACGGGCCGGAAAATTCATGAAAAATCACATGATCGAAAATAAAAAGGATGCGGAAAGAGTTCTCTTGGTCATTGTCGATTTCAAGAAACCGCATGCCCAATGGAGCTTGCAGGAAGATATCGGGGAAATGAAGGAATTGATCATTACCTGTGACGGGGAACTGGCCGAACAGGTCGTCTGCCATGTGGCCAAACCGACGGCCGGCCTCTTGATCAGCGAGGATAAGGCGAAAGAAATCGCTGTTCTTTCAGCCGCTAACGATATCGATACGGTTGTTTTTAATTGCGATCTCAAAGGAAGCCAACAAAGGAATTTAGAGGATATCATCAAGAAAAAGACGATAGACCGCACGCAGCTTATCTTGGATATTTTTGCTAAGCACGCGACTAGCGGAGAAGGTAAGATGCAGGTTGAATTGGCGCAGCTTGAATATCTTTTGCCGCGGCTGGTCGGCCAAGGGATCGAGCTTTCCCGTTTGGGCGGCGGGATTGGAACGTCGGGTCCCGGGGAAACGAAATTAGAGGTTGACCGCAGACGAATTAACCAAAGAATTGTTAGGCTAAACAGGGATTTAAAGGAAGTTGCATCGCAGCGGGCTCTGAAGCGCAAGCACCGACGGGATAAAGGTGTTCCGTCCCTTTCGTTGGTGGGTTATACCAACGTGGGAAAATCAACGCTGCTGAATACGTTGACCCAGGCCGGGCAGATTACCCATGACGGTTTATTTACAACGCTGGATTCTCTTTCCCGTCAGTTGGTCTTGCCCAACCACCAGAAGGTCATCATCTCGGACACGGTCGGGTTCATGCATAATCTGCCCCATCATTTGATTGAATCGTTCCATGCGACCCTTGAAGAGGTCCAGGAAGCCGATATTCTCTTGCACGTGGTCGACGCCAGCCATCCGTATTTCCGCCATTTACAGCAATCTGTTGAGCAGGTCCTCCGGGAGTTGGGCGCTCTTGATAAAATAACGGTCCTTGTTCTCAACAAGATCGATCAATTGGAAGACCGGGAATGGCTTTATGGGTTCCAGCGCAATTATGCGCATGCGGTATGCATCTCCGCCAAGACCGGCGAGAACATTCCCCAACTTTTGGAAAAATTGAGCGAGATCCTGGCCTCTTTGGTCGTTGAGATCGATGTCGAGGTGCCAATTGCCCGCATGGATCTTGTCAATCTGGCCCATGAAGAAGGCCAGGTGCTGTCTGTGAAATACTACGCCAACACGATCAATATACGGGCGACCGTTCCCAAACGTATTGCTGGGCGGTTCTATAAATAGGAGCATGCTTTGGCAGGAGGCAAGAAGAAATGACTTGGCTATTGGCGATGATTATCCTCGCCTTTCTCATGGGGATCGTTCTGTTAAGCGCGAAGTCGCCCCTAAGGAAATTGACCCGCGAGAAGTTTTTGGAAGAGTTGACCAAATTCCTTGAAGGAAAGATAGAGGTGATCGATGACGATAAGGAAGACGGAAAATCTTTCCGGATACGATTCGAGTTTAAAGGAGAGGGATTCCTCTACGAGGATTTAGAGAGCAAAGGGTTCAAAGGCAAGATTTATCGGAGTTATCTTAAGATCAAAACCCCAAGCCAATTGACATTAACATTCACGGAGAAAGAACGCTCCACCAAGATCCTGTCCTCAGACATCTTGATTGCTTCGGAAGTGGTGGCGCAATATATCGATGCCAACGCCTTTCTGCAGGTTCCGGAATATTTAAAGGATCTGAAAATATCCACCAATGATACGGAAGAGGCGAATAGGCTGCTTGAGGACAAAAGGATCGCTTCCCTTTTCAGGAAATACAGAAATGTTGATGCGCGCGGCTATCATTTTCTTTGTTTGGGTATTATCGATGGTGTCGTGATTCTCGAATTCAGGCCCGAAAAATCCAACAAGCCAAGCATCAGCGCCATCCAGGAAAACATCTCTTCCATAGATGACTATTTGGAAGAGCTGATCGTCTTTTCCCGGAAACTGAGAGATAAGGCCTAACCTCTCGGCGTTGCCTTCCGAAATCAAAATCCCTTGATGCAACAAAAAAATGCCTGTTGACAATAACGGTTTTTTTGTTATAATGCCGACTTAGCATTCAGGCATTAAGAGTGCTAAATTCCAGCAAGCGACTAAGTATATTAGTATTAATGACATATAGCGAGGGTAGGTTATGACATCAAGACGAAACGATATCCTTGAACGGAAGAATGAGATTTTACGCATTACAATCGATCAGTACATTGAAACCGTAGCTCCGGTAAGTTCGGCCCGTATTTTAGAGAAGTCTTATCTGGATTTAAGTCCGGCAACCATACGC
>JAKQAH010000086.1 GCA_029568545.1 Candidatus Omnitrophota bacterium | reverse complement strand
GAGGGGCTCCCATCGTGTAAGAAATCTTCCTCAAACCAGTTCTCCCTCGCCCCTCGGAAGAGGGCCGGGGTGAGGGATCGTATTGCAACCCCCTACGGGCGGGGACGCCCGCTCTCCAACTCCCCTCACCCCGCGAAAGATGAATGGAATGAGGGCCGCTTCAAATCTACTTCTACCTCTTCAACGGCCGCCGCTACGATCCGGAGACGGGATTCTACGAGTACCGCACCCGCTACCTCGACCCGCAGACCGGCCGCTTCACCACCCCCGACACCATCGGCCTCTGGGGCGACCCCGCCAACCTCGGCAACGCCTACACCTACGTAGCCAACAATCCCTGGACGTTCGTCGACCCGTGGGGGTTGGAGGGCATGGAGTCGGGAAGTGATAACGATGATGGCTGTTTGTTATTGAATTTGTTCAAAGGAACGGATAATTTTCTCAGAACGTATTTTGTCGATCCAGTAGAACAATATATACTTGTTCCGGTATATAATCATGTCGTATCCCCGTTGGGTGATTTAGCCCAACCTCATATAGAGCATTTTTTGAATGAATGGTATGTAACAGGAGGAGGACGGAATCATTTACTGAATTCCAAAGGCCGGGATCCACAAAGCAGAATAGATAATAATATTTATTCCGATATTTCAAAAAATTTAGGGGATGAACTGGCCGCATGTGCAGTAGGTAAAGGGATTCAAATCGGCACAAATATAATTGGAAAAGGCGGTAAGAGTGCAGGAGGAAAAAAGAGAAATTGTTGTAATGATAGAAATATTTTGAAAAATGCTGAAGATGGATTAAGAAGAGAAAATGAGGTATTATCGAATCTGCAACAAGGTCCTGGGGAAATACTATCTCATCGGACCATCTATGGAACTGATGGAAAAAGAGCAATAGATTCGGATGGAAAGGGAAAAGTACTTGATTTGTAAGAGTTGAAAACGGCCGAGTAACCGAAGTCATTGAGGTAACATCGCCATCAGAAGCAGTAAGAAAACGAAAAAAAGTAACTCTTTAGCCGAATGAAGAGAAATCGGCGTTCCATCCCTTTACAAACCCCTCGATTTTAGCTTTATTGCATTTTGTCGTAATTTATAATTCTCTTTCATCCGGTTGAGGTCATGTCTGAATCCGCCCAACAGCGCGCACGGTCTTTGCTGAAGCAAGGCCGCTTACTCAACGAAGAACAAGCTCGAGCGTTCGTGCAAAACGATCCCGATGCTGCCGTGTTCTACCTTCTTCTTCTCCAAGCCAAGGCGAGGCCTTCTCCGTCCAGGCCGTCGGGGATGATTCCTCCCTACGAAAAACTCGCCGCCTCGAAAAGCGGAAAGAAAGGCGACAAGAAAACCGGACGCAAGAAAGGTCATCCGGGAAGCCGCCGTCCCGCGCCTCCCAAGATCGATCAAACCGTCGAACACCGGCTCGACCGCTGTCCCGACTGTGGCGGTGCACTGCGTCCCTGCACCAGCGAAAAAAGTACCCGCACGCGCCTCGTCGAAGACATCCCCGCCGACATTCAGCCGGTGGTCACCGAGCACATCATTCACCGCGATTATTGTCCGCACTGCAAGAAACTGGTCGAACCCAAAGTGTCGGACGCGTTGCCCGGCGCGATCATCGGCAACCGCCTGCTTGCTCTTTCCGCCCATTGGCATTACGGATTGGGCATGACGGTCTCGCAAATCGTCGAGGTGCTCAATTTCCACCTGCATTGCCCGGTCAGCGAAGGCGGCCTGTTCCAGATGTGGAAGCGGCTGGCCGACCATTTCGAGCCCTGGTACGAGCAACTCGCCGACGAGGCGCGCGACTCCGCCGTTCTGCACGCCGACGAAACCGGCTGGCGGGTCAACGGGGAAACGCATTGGCTCTGGTGTTTCACCAATCCGGAAACCACGGTGTATGCCATCGACAAAAGCCGCGGCAGTCCGGCGCTGGTTCAATTCTTCCAAGAAGCCTTCGCAGGCGTCCTGATCACCGACTTTTGGGCCGCCTACGATGCGATCGCCAAGGGAAAACGGCAGTTTTGTCTGGCGCATCTGTTGCGCGAACTGGAGAAAGTCGATTTCTCGAATTCGTCGGCGGCGTGGTCCGCCTTTTCCGCCAAGGTCAAGCGCCTGTTCCAGGACGCTTTTCGATTGCGCCGCCGGGATGACTTTAGCCCGGAGGCGTACGCGTCGCGCATCGAACGACTGCATGCGCGCCTGATCGATCTCATGCTGATTGAATCGAGCGATTCCGATGTCCAACGCCTGGCCCAAAGACTGCGCAAGTATTGGGACGAGCTGTTGACCTTTCTGGAACGTCCCGACGTGCCGCCCACCAACAATCATGCGGAACGGGAAATCCGTCCGGCGGTGATTATGCGCAAGGTGATCCAGGGGAATCGGAACCGGACGAGCGCGCGGACTCAATCGGTTTTGATGTCGATTTTCCGCACGCTCAAACGCCGGAATCACAATCCCGTCGATGCCCTTGTCAATGCCCTCCAACAGTCCATCCCAACCCACTCTCTCCCCCCTCTCCCTTCATTCGGCTAAAGGGTTACGAGCAAAGAACACAATATCGATATTTGTCGAATGTTTTATGGTGATTTTTTTATCAACTACGAGAAACTTGGAATTGCAATATCTCGAGTCCTACTTGTTTCTATTGGGGTGGGGCATTCGATTGACACAGGGTATGAATTGTTAATTGGAAAAACGCCCCCCACTAAAATCTCTGAAAGATATTCTGGCCTGGATTATTGGAGTGGAAATTATTTTATTGCTAATTTAAATGATAAGACTATGGACACTTTTCCATTACCAACCTTTCCTACTGATCTAGAGATAGTTTTTCATTCAAAACGCGATGCATATATAATTGCAAAATGGCTTACAGAAATGCAATCAATTGATGAT
>JAKQAH010000046.1 GCA_029568545.1 Candidatus Omnitrophota bacterium | reverse complement strand
GGGAGGTGCGGGAAGAAATCCGGCGGCGCGGAGGCGAGATCCGCTATGAGCAAAAAGATGTGTTGGGCTGGGAGAACGGAAAAGACTTCGATCATATTGTCGCCATGGATTTCAATCCCAATATCAAGCTCGAGTATTGTTCGCGGTTCCCGTCCGTCGAATATGATTTCAAAGCCATGCTGGAAATTATGGAGGGGATGAATGAAACGTTCTATTCCCTTTTGGCCGGATGGGCTCTGCCCGGGGGAACGCTTCTGGTCGGCGTTCTGGAAATGTATTCTCAGAAAATGCTGCGAAGGCTCAAAGAAATCGGCGTTGAATACGAAAAACATTATGTGGATCACCGGATGATCAGGACCACGGAACCGTTATTCCTCTTAAACGTGCGCCGCGGCGCCCGGAAAGATCTTTCCAGTTCCCCGATCTCAAGGCCGGATCTCAATAGGATCTCGGGCAAAACAGTCAGGATGACATTTCATGCCAGGGATCTTGCCGCGGTTTATCTGGCGCCCCAGCCCGGAAGGATGCTGCGCCCGACGGTGCTTATGGCCCCGCTCAGCGGAGATAAGGCATCCCGTGAAATTCTTGATTTGGTGATCGGCGGCGCATTTAAAGGGAAATATTATATGGCAGGGTTCAGCCGCGAGTTTCCGCGCATGCGCACGATCATGAAGGTCAGCCAAGCCGGGGCCGTGGAAGTTGATGCCTACATACAAGAAAAAGAGCATCGCTCTTTGCTCAATGATTTCTGGATCATGCCCAGGAAGGTAATGACCTTAAAGGAATTTGTTATTTTAACCTACAAAACTGATCAAGAGACGGAACCGAAAGATTATGAAACGGAATTATGGGACCTGATCAACGTGCTGGCGGATTCAGAAGAATCGGCGGGAGTGGATCAGATCTATTATACGATCACGGATCCGGTCCTTTTGCCGGAAAAGATTGCCCTGACGGAAGAGGCGGGATCCGAGGATGATCGGTGGGATCTTGTCATGAAATTCCCTGTTGTGAGTGATGGCGGCCGGTCCAGTTCTCCGTTGGAGAGCAGGGGTCTTTCGCCAGAAGCGCAAAAAACATTCTCTCTGACGCCCAAGGGATTCTGGGAAGATACCGCGGCCGTGATGCTGATGGAAGAAATGGATATTCAGCCCGGGCAGAAAGTCTTGAGCGTGGGGCCGGGATTAGACGTCAGGCACTTGCTGTACGCTTCCATGAAAGGCGCTGTTGTTGATGTCAATCAGCCGGAATATTACGTGCCCGCCGGGATGGGGTCTTTCCAGGAGCATCTCGTCTGGCTTGAGAAATATTTGCCCGCCATTAAAGATGACGCGGCCCGCAAAGTTAATATCAGAGCGTATCCTGCGCCAATTCAAAAAGCCGGGATCCCTTCTTTGTTTTATGATGTGGTCGTAATCCTCAATGTTCTGGATGCTGCCGGCTTGAAAGAGGCGGAAAGGTCCGAGATCGCCTATGAAGTCGCCCGCGTTATCCAGGACGGAGGAGCGGTGATCGTCAGCTCGCTGGGACCGATCGAAGAGTCTATTGATTTGCTGCGCACCCATGCGAAATATTTCGGGGGAGATGCCGTTGAGATTGGCCGGAGAGGGAATGTCGTTGCATTATGGTTGCTCAAAGAGCAAGGCCGCGAAGATCTCCGGCAAAACCGGATCAGTTCCCCCGTCGGGCTATCTTTACAGGAAACAGTCAAGAGAGATTTGGAAAGCGCCAGGAAGACAGGCGGGCTTTCGATTGATTACAGGTACCTGATGTTTTATGGAACAGTCAAGGGGGCAGCGCGCCGCCTTTCTAGCGAAGAAATAGATGCCATCCCCGCCGCTGAGCGCGCCAGCATCGATGTTATTTTAAAAGAAGATAATTTAGAGATCTTTGGGATCGGCCTGGAAGAACGCCAAGTTCTGTTCTATCTGGTCCACGAAAAGGACGATTTTAAGGAACATTTCCTCGGATGCTTGTATAACGGCAGGATCTTAAATGACCAGGGCGTCCGGGAAGTATACGCCCGGATCATTGAAGAGCATGTAAAAATCGACCGGATTCTCGAGAAGGACAGAAAATATCCTTCGCTTCTACAAGGAAAGAAACAAGAATTGGATGACGAACGCCATCTGTTGCACAAACGGGCCGTGGCGTTGGGTCAATTGACCGGAAGGATCGAGCAAAAAGTCCATTATGATATTATGCTCGCCCACGGGGATCTTTCCGCCTTCGGCCTGCCCAAGATTGCCATGAAGCCCGAGGGAGAAAAGAGCGTAACGATCCTGCTGCCTGCCTACGACGGGCTTCATGTCGTATTGGCTGACGGCTCTGTCAGCAACGGCACGTTCCAGAAAACGGTCAATGACCAGACAGAGAACGCTTATCAGCAGTTCATGAAGGAGATCCAGGATGCCGTCGGAGAGGACGGCTTTGCTTATGATATGGTTTGGCAAACCGGGCATAAGTACTGGACCAAAACATTCCATATGATGGGGATCTCGACAAGCCGTCCGCAATTGTCACAGCTGATCGCGAGGCTTCAGGAATTTCACAAGAAAAACGGGAAATGGTTCTCCAGTTCGCCGGTCCTCAGCGGTTATAGCCGAGAGAGATTTTCGGATAAAAAGGACGGATTCTTCGGCGATACGCTGCGAGGGCTCAGAGAGCTTCTCCAAGAGAACGCGCAAAAGAACTCCGTTGACAGCACGTTTTATCCTGACAGGATTGTGTTTGAAAAGAACATTCCGGCGTATTTAAGGAATGGAAGCAGAGGCCGTCTCTATATTGAGTTAGGGCGCCTGGCCGTGGATGAGAATTCCAAATCCGATGTGTTGATGTCCATGAAAGCCGAAGCCGGATATACCGAAAGATCTGTAGAGATCAGAGTGATTTCGGCAAACGGCCAGCGAGCTTTTCAGGTTAAGGTCGATCGGCGCGCCAGAAGGCTTTTTCCCCATTCCGCGGTCTTGTTTAGATCGACGGTAAGCTATATTGAAAGTATCCGGCGCTTGATCGAATGGGACCTTTATAGAGCGGATGACGACGGCTATGTGCGCTTCAGCGGATCGATCGTCCAGGCCTTATCGGCATTCCTGGAAACCGCCGGGAAGTTTACGGGCCGAGAAGACAAGATCGATTTCGCAGAGAGCCGAGAAGGCGCCACCTTTATTGTTCCGTCCCCGTTTGTTTCTTCCCCGATCCGATCCCATAAAATTTTTGATCCTCGAGAAAGCGCTATCATTTCCTCGCCGGTGGAAGAGGATCAGATGGCGGATATTCACGCGCGCAACGAACAAGAAAAGTTTAAGATCTATCACTCGATCGGATTATTGAAGCAAGTTGACCGTGAGATAAAAGTTGTCTTTGTGATGCCGATGTACAAGGAGAGCGCGCGGCTCCGTCCGTCAAGTTCGGAAAATCCTTCTGGCGAAGACGCGCTGCGCGCGAAGGTCGAGCAAAACCAATATTTGCACCGGATCAACCCGCTCTACCAGTGGCAGATTATTGCGGTCGACGACGGAACTCCCGGAGAGGCGTCGGCAAAATGCGTCCAGGAGCTTTGGAGCCAGATCCGCGGCGAGCATGAGGCCGGGGGAGAATCTTTAAGAGAAGACCAAGTGAAAACGATCATCATTAGTCCGGAAAGAAAGAAAGTCCTGGGCAGTTATAAAGGCGGCGCGGTCCTGTTGGGAATGAGAGCGGCGATCAATGACGGCTGGGCCGATTACATCGGGTACACGGATGTGGATGTCTCCACTGATCTGCGGCAGGCGGGCCTTCTGATCGACCCATTGTATACGAATGAGGCCGACGCCGCGATCGGTTCGCGTTGGGTTCCCGGCGGATCTTCCGAGAACGTTCCGTTCTTCCGCCGGCTGGCGAGCCGGATCTATAATTTGTGCGTATGGATGATATTGCCTGCGCTCCGGGATATTCAAGATACGCATAGAGGGTTCAAACTGTTCAAAAAAGAAAGATTGGCCAGGATCCTGCTTTACGCCAAAGACAAGACGGTTGCCTTTGACACGGAACTTCTGCTTCTGGCGAAACTTTGCGGTTACACGATCTACGAAGCGCCGATCGCCTGGTTCCATTCCTCGCAAGATTCGACCATGAACATCCTGTCGCAAAGCTGGATCCATGTTTACCGGTTTATGAAACAGCGCCGGCATATGTTTGGTCTGGAGCGCGAAGAGCTCAAGCATCTTTATCGGGCGTTCCGGAAGAAAGAAGACATTTACGTCCGGAAATTCTTGAACGTGATCGAAGCGTTGATCCAGAAGGAAGAGGCTGGTCAGGACAAAAAGGTGTTGTATGGCATCAACGGCCAACCGTTAAGGATTGTTATCGACGGTGACCTGTTCAAGAGCATTTCCTTTGACAGCAGCCGGGAAGCGTATATCGACGGCTATCGGAACATCATGGCGCTTGATTTCACTAAGCGGAAAAAGAAACTGATGTATACGGTCATCGTGGCCCCATTCTTCCTCGACCGGTGGAATCATCTGCACAGATTCTGGCCGGAAGCGGCCCAGGAATTCCTTTTTGAGAAGATCCGGATGAATCAAAAAGCTGCCCAGAAGCATTTTGCTGTCCACGAGTATATCGAGAAAAAGAAAGGCCTATCGATATTCCGCCGGGATTTCAAGAAGATCAATGTGGGCCGGGATCAGGTCTTGCACTTCAAGGCCCTCCTGATCTGGTTCGAGATCCTCTTGAGCCCGCGGTATTTCCAAGAACACTATACGCGCACGACTCTCGCATGGTTCTATCCCCAATTTGCCCGTAAAGATCCCGAAGCCATGGACCTGGTCCTGTCGTTTGAAAAGGAATACCGGACGCGCATAGAAAAAAGAAGTTTGCCGTATTTAGGAACGGCAAGCGATCCGGAAGCGTCCCAGACGCCGGGAGAGGCCGGCTCTCCGGTTGCGCAGGTGTCTTTCGAAAAAGCCGAGAGGTATTTAACTGCGCCGGCATTCCAAGAAATATTCTTCAAGACCCTCAGGCGGTCCGGGCTTTTGCGGGCCGCGCGCCGCGATCAATATTGCATGATCACGTCCTGGCTTTTGGGCCAATTATTGATCCGGCGTTTCGACTTTTCGCGCTTTGCCGTCGGGGAGTCTTATCTTGACGTTGTTTTGGGGCTGCATGACAACAACGGCATGACGGGGACGATCCATTATTGGCTTGCGCTGCGCAAGGTCAGGGAGCCGGAGAATGCTCTCTGGATCGACGGGGCGTATGATCAATTTGAAAAAAGAAGACAGCCGGAGATCCTCGTCGGCCCCTATGCCGCTTCTCTTAACGATCATCATCTTGTTGATATGAAAAGCGCGTTTTTCGGGAAGGCCGCAGAATATTTCTTTAATGTTACCGGCAGCATGTTTTCTGAGGAGCAGCTGGTTTTGTTATCCGGGGAGCTTGTAGGCAGGGTCGGCAAAGAAGAAAAAGAACTTATTGATTTTTACCGCAGCTATCTGAGGGCGGAAGAGTTTCATAAGGGCGACTGGCCGAATTTGAGGCCGGAGATCCAGCGGCGTGCGCAAAAAACCCTGGAAACCCTTTGGGCGCATCCTGCGGCCCGGGGATCCTCGCCTATCACGGAAGTCTCTTTTGAAACGGTTCAAGAATATTTGGCTGATCCGGTCTTTGAGAAAACATTCTTTGACGCGCTCATCCAGACAGGTCTTTTGAAGGAGTCGCAACGGCATCTCCAGTATTGCGTTATTACCACTTATCTGCTTTCCAGGCTGTTAAGCCGTCGGTTCGGCATTCCCCGCCTTCCGCTTGGCGGATACTATCTTGACATTGTCATCGGGTTACACTCAGATCGAAACGGCTTGTCCACCGTTCACTTTTGGCTGGCGTTGCGCAAAGATGGGGAAAAAGACGCCCTTTGGATCGATGCGGCATATGACCAGTTTACGACGAGGCGCAAGCAAAGCATCTTGACGGGGCCCTACGATCTCAGCTTGGAAGCGCACGGGCTTTTTGAGGCGAAAAAGATTTTCTTTTCCGTCGCGCAAACGCATTTCTCCATCGTTACAGAGTCGGAAGAGGCTTTTAGCCAACAACAGTTGATCGCATTATCTCAAGAGCTTAGCAAACAACGGCATTTGGACGCGGATCAGCAAGGAGTGGTCAATCTCTACCAAAACTATCTTTTGGGCGAAGAATTGTCCCAAGGCGCCTGGCCGGGCCTGGATCCAAAGATCAGCCGTCTCATGCGCCGGACCTACCGGCTTTTGTTAATGCATCCTGCGACGCTGGTTTCCTCGCCTATCAGGCTCAAGCATATCATCCGTCCCGTTGTGTCGGCGGTTTGTTTGGGGCGCGAGCAGCCGACGGAGAATATTTTGTCGTGGTTATATTGGTTGCGCCAGCAAATCATCATCAGGTTAAAATGGCGCCGGGATGGCGATCTGTACTATACGTTTCCGAACGGATCTCCGTATCCTTTTTACATACGCCCCGGCGTGCCCACCGATTTTGGCTCTTACAAGTTACTCGGGCATTATTACGCCGAGGATCATAGGGAGGGCGATCCCCGGGCGATCATTGATTGCGGAGCGGATATCGGGTCGACCGCGCGATATTATCTTCGCCGGTATCCCCGCGCGCATCTGATTGCCATCGAGCCTGATCCGCAGAGTTTTGCCCTGCTGCAGAAGAACCTTGCCTTTTACCGAGAAAGAGTTGATTTATTCAATAAGGCTGTCTGGCCTGACCGCGCTGAGGTGGCGCTGGAATATAAAGGATACCGCGGCAAAAGTTCCTGGAAAACGTTTGTCCGGGATGCCCGCGAGCAGGACGAACGCGTAACGACGGTCACGATCGGGGATATTGTCCGCCAATTCGGGCTTCAGTCGATCGATATCCTTAAGATTAATATTGAAGGCTCGGAGAGATTTCTATTTTCCGAGAACTATCGCTCCTGGCTTGATATAACGAAAAATATCGTTATCGACCTGCATGACCGGTTCTGGCCCGGCTGCAGCGATATTTTCTTCCGGGCCTTATCGGACTATAACTACGAGCTGGAGCGGAGAAATAATATCGCGCTCTGCCGGAACATCTCGCCGAAATCCGGCTCGCCCGTCAAGAGCGATCACAAGAAAGTCGAAACATTGATCAAGGATATCGATGCGAAGTTCAGCGATTCCGTCAGGCGGCAGGATTTTTCGACAGCCTCGCTGTGCGGCGCGGCTTCCTTTGCCTTGGCCCGGATCCTTTCCGGCCAACTCGGCATTCCGTTGTTCGGCAAGGATCCGGTTCGGCTGGAAGTCGCGGTCGCGATCACGATAACGGAAAACGGCAACATCGGGCGGCACTATTTCGTGAGGTTCATCAAGAATAACCGGAAGAAACTGTTTATTGATCCTACGCTCTGGCAGTTCGATGAGAATCGGGCCGGCATTACGGTCCGGACGGATTACGCGGCGGCGGTTCGGGACTACGCCCTGCTTGAGAGCGACCGCGATGTCGGCGATTCTCTCGGCCGCGACGATTTATTGTCCGAAATGCTGGTTCATGCCCGCCGGGAGGAGGATCTTTTCGCCCGAGGGCGCTTCGATTTCACCGAGCAAGAGAACAGGATCATTGAAACATTGATCGAAAGCGCCGTTTCCGATTCGCCGATCGAAAGACATTCTAAAACAGGCAAATATCCTACCAGGGAATCCGTCCTGAAAGCTTTGAGGGAGCGAAAGGCCAAGGGTTGGGAGAATCATCCGGGAGCGTTAAGGAACGGCGAGGGCCAGGATACGTCTCTCCATTATTTTAGCAAGAAATTCAAGGTTAAGCTCCCCAGGATAGGGAAATATCCGACGAAGAAATCCGTTCATAAGGCCCTGAAGGAAAGGGCGGCCCAAGGCTGGCCGAACCATTCCCGGGCCTTACAGACCGGCGCGCACCCCGACCGGTCCCTTTATTATTCCAGCAAGAAATTCAAGGTCAAGCTTCCCCAAGAGCCGAGAGGGAGGCCGCGGAAGGCGAAAGAGCCTTCTTTGCAAGCCGCGCATTCTAAAGCGGCCAGAAGGGTTCGTTCCGAGGGGAAAAAGGCGCAACCCAAGGCTGAGAAGAAATCTGTAAAACGCGAAAGAAGGCCCAGCGCGTACGAACTCATGCTTTCTTCCGGCGAGAAGAGGCCTTTATTCAAAACCGTCCATGAACCCAAGGTTTTAGAGCATAATGATCTGTTGATGGAATCAAGAGAGGAGGAGATCCGTGCGTCTGGAGATCTTAAAGAGGTCGTGGCTGGCGCATCTTTGGAAGAATTTGAAACGAATTTAAGGGCAGGCAACATCAACGATTCCTTGCTGGAGGCAAGGATCAATCTTGCACAAGCCCAAAAAGGCCGAAGGATCCATGACGAAAAGGTTCTTTCGAAGATGGATCGGCTGTTGGAATTCTCGCAGGATATGGTCTTTTTATATGCTTTTGATCTGTGGGATGGGATCAAAGGCATCCTGGCCGATCGGGAAGGATTTTCCGGGTTTGTTCAGACGGCAAATCCAAGCGATGAAAAGATCGGGAATATCGCCGCAAAAATGTTATTGGAGCGCATGGATCAGGCAAAAGGTCCAGAAGCAGATGCCATGCTGCGCGCTCTCTTGATCATGAAAAGCCTGGGGGTCATCACGGACGCGCTTCTTGTCGACGAGATCGGAAAACGGTCTGTCCAGCCTCTTCCGGGCGATATCGGGAACACGATAGAAGAATTGCGGGATATCGGGATGGATTATCCGATGGGCTACGGGTATTTAAGGGCCAGAGAGGCGATCTTGGGATTGAAGAAGGAAAACAAGATCAACGGATGGCGCAATTCCACTAATATCGGCGAAGTTGAGCGCCTTGAGGCGCATGTTTTTACATTGCTAAAAGAGTTGTCCAAGAATCCCAGAGGCGCAAGAACGCTCAAAGAAACGCTGCGGGTTGTCGAAGGGGAGGGCAAGAAGTTCTGGCTTGCCCTGGTCGAACATGCTAAACGCCAGGGGCTGGATGAAGAGCGAGAGGCAAAAGACATTTTCTCCTCTCTTATTAAGGTAGCCGAAACTTACTCTCCCGAATATCGGACGGGATTGGGTGGGGCGGGCAGACCTGAGGGGCGGTCCAGCCACCAAGAAAAAAGGATAGATCCGAGAATTTCCGGTTCGCCGGTTGCTTATGAGCTGCTATCTGACCAGGCAGGTTGGCCCGATAAAAACGAATCCTTCCTGGATCTTATTGAGAGAACATTTGGCTCGGGACAAAACCTCTCCTTGCTGGATCTCGGCTGCGGCGACAACAAGGCGGCCGACCGGCTGGCCGGGATGCCGCAGGCCCAGGATCTTTTCAGGCGTATTGAAGGCATTGACCAACGCGTCGGAAAGCTTAAAGGCAAGACGCTAGGAGAACATGCGCTATTGGATTATCTCGGCGGTCGACGGGCGATTTCATTTGCCAAGGGCAGGGCCGGCTTTAAGAAGATCACGTTCGAAGACGCGGCGCGGCATCCGCAATACAAGCAACAGTTCGATATTGTGATGATCAATGCTCCCTATCCCAGCGATATCGAAAAGTCTCTGGACTATGCGGATGTTTTCTTGAGGCCAAACGGCAAAAGCATGGTATTTATCCGGCTGGAGAGCGCCAGAGAAACTTCGGACAATGATTTCTTTGAAAATCATGAGAAGCTGGATTTCGAGCTGTGGAGGAGGGGTTTTAAGGTCAAGGTGTTTGAAACGTTGCCGGGGTATCCGGTTTCTGATTGGACAAGCTGGGATATAGCCCCCATTTATGCCGGGTATCGTCGGCACGGGAATAAAACAGGCGCAGTCAAACGTTCCAGCTCGCCGGTGGAAGATGAGGATATTATTCGGCAGATACGCACGTATCGGCTGGATAGTGGCGCCAAGCTGATGACGCGCCTCAACCGGGATCATTATGAAAGGCTGCTGGAACATTCGAAAAGAGTGCGCTCCGGGCAATCCGTAAAATATCGGTATGTTGATCTAGGATATCAGGGGAATCTTGTTCTGTCTGACGAAAAAGAAGGCCCGGGCTTCCTTTATTCGACCTTCCGCGAAGTGTTCAGCGTTCTGGACATTGACGTTCCGGAGCGGGTCCGGCAAATTTCAAAAGACGGACGCCGACAGCCGACGATCCTCGATTGGGGCTGCGGGGCGGCAGTGGCGCTCAACCAATTATCCCTCCGATTAAAGAACGGATATGGCCATGCGCAGCTCTTAGGCTATGCCAATCTGTTTCTCGACGAGTGGAGAGCGGCCCGGCCGAACATCACCTTTATTCTGGATACGATGGACCATCTTCCGTACTATCTGTCTTTGCTTGGCGCGAAGATCGACGTTTTATATAGTTTCATGGCCTTGATGCACCTGACCCGCAAAGACCGCGCGCGGCAGCTGGCGCAGTTGCATCCGTATATTCAGCCGACGGGCGTGATCGCGGATTATGGGGCGTATCTCAACGAAGAACAAGTGCCGTGGTTTACGGCTCAGGGATTTGGTTTTGGAGCTTCCCACTTGTCTCCTCGGGAAAAGAAGAGCGGCGCGAGCTCTCCGGCCCGGTCCAGTTCGCCGGCAGGATTAAGGGCTCATCTGAAAGTGAGGTGGTATCGATGGAGACTGACGAACCTTTATGCTGACAGCGAAACGATCATCCGCCTTGCCGGCAAGTTAGGCGAAATGGGGCCTGAGGCAAGAGCGGCCGTCCCGACGCTGATCAAGTTCTTGTATCATAGGAAGCCTGTGCGCCTGGCGGTGGCTTCAGCCTTGCTTGCGATCGGGTCGGCGGGCGTTATCCAGATCGTTATGGAACGGATGTTCTGGTCTGAATCCGAAGAAGAATGGGCTGAGCTGGCCGACAAGATCGCTCCTCACACGCTTCTTCTCATTGATATTCTTGAAAGCGATTGCTGCGAACGAACCCGGACCGCCATGGCCTACGCGTTTGGGAACATGGGATTCACGGATCCACAGATCATTTCAGCCCTTGAGAAAGCCGCGCATGATCAAGATGAATTTGTAAGCAAAGCAGCTCAAGAGGCATTGATCAAGTTAGGGATCCTCGGGAAAAAAGAGCCTTCCATTTTGCCGGTCCAAGAAGATGGTCGGCCGTTTTGCGTTCTCTTTATTCCCGAATATGCCGGACGAAACGCTATCAGCCAAATGGTCGCCGAACGAAGCGGCTGGGTCTTTGTCTCTTTACATAGTCTTATCAAGCAATTTCAGGGAGAATACGGACGCTTGGGATATGATTTAACGCTGATGGCCTATTGCAAGCAGTTCCTCCGGCCGTATCTGCGGACCTTGGAAGAAGACGCGAAACTTTTGGTCGGGCTATCTCCTTCCCGCCAAGAGGACCTGGAAGCTTTTTATAAGGCCATGAAGGGGGCGGGCTTTAGTCTTAGGGCAGCATTTTTCGTCGATCTTTCCGAGGCAGAGATCCGGTTGCGCTATGACGAGAAGATCCAGGAAAAAGGGATGGGGTACATCAGTAAGAACAAGCTGGAAGAGCGCATCAGCGACTTCACGAAGGTGGTGCTTCCGCACAAAACGGAATTGATCGAGTCCGGAGCCAAGGTCATCAGCGTTCCCGGCTGGTGGCCGCGGGTGTATATCGTCAACCGGATCGCCCAGGAGATCTCTTTCCTCTCCAGCTCGCCGGTATCCATGGCGCAAATAGTGGAAGATTTAAAGAAAACGCGGCCGGCAAAGATCCAGGAGTTCATCTACGGGAGCGCGGAAGGGTTAAGGCCGTTCCGGTTCCGCGTGCGCGGGCGGACGATCCGCGCGCTCGGGTTCATTGAATTCGTCGACAAGATGGAAGAGCTGATCGCCCGCAAAGCCGTCATTGAAAATGATCTCAACGAATACATCGCTTATCTGCAACCGTTCCTTGGAAAAGGAGCGCTTCCCGGGGTATGGAATCATCTTCAGGTGATCAGAAATACGACCAGAACAAAAGAGGAACGGCTGCAGCGCTTTGCCGGAGTGTTTATTGAGCTCAGAGATGAGCTTCTGAAGAACAACATGCATCCGTCATCGCATTTTATTGCCAACAGAAGATTTCAAAAAAGGTTTGCCCGGATGGGGAAAATGGCCGGCCGCGCGATCGCTCAAGCGAAGAATGCGGACCGGCCCGCGAACATCATGTTCATCGGCCCGCCGGGATCGCTCAAGTCAACGATCCTAGGGATCATCCAAGAGCTGCTCAAGAAAAGAGGCATTAACACCGGGAAGATCGATCAGGATGATCTGAGGAATGACCATATCCGGTTTGCGCCGCGTTTTGATCAAGAGCATCAAGAGGATGTGCTCTTTTTCGAGATCGTTAATAAACTTCCGCCTAACAGGGAATATCTCGATGCGTATTTCAGGATCGACGGAACGTATGAGGAGCGCCGGCAAAGAATTCTGCGGTTGAATACGATGTCTACTTTGGAACAGGCTGAGGAACGTGTCAACAAGTTGACCGCCGCGGACTATCTCGGATTCCCGGCGGCCATGTCGCTCAATACCGATTATATCGACGAGCGGGAGATCGAGAGAAATGGCCGTCTCTGGAATTTGTTCGTCCAGGGGCTTGCCCGAGGGTTGAAATCTGCCCGCAAGTCCAACAGCTCGCCGATCATTGACAAGATATCCGATATCGATCTCGATCGTGAGTTGATTTTGTATGATGAGAACAGGAACCCCGTTTCATTCGAAAGGCTGAGGATCCTCAGGACAAATCCGTACGTTCTTATCCTGCAAGGCACGTATGATCGGAAACAGTTTGTCCTGAAATACAACATGTTATTCCCTGATGAATACGAAATGGCGGTTGCGATCAGGGGTCCGCGGATAGCACCCAGCAGGGCTATGACGGACGGGCAAGGGAAGAATATTATTGTTACAGCATGGGTTGAACCTCTGCGGGAGTGGAAAGGGATTCTTCTTAAGAGGAATAAAGAAGGCGCCTTGGATATCTTAAGCATGTTCAGTCAGCGTGCGGTGAGGGATCACCCGGATTTCGAATTCTTATGGGCGGATCTTCTGTCCCAGAGCTTAGCGGCGTTCAAAGAAGTCCTACGCTCGGGGTACTATTATGGGGATGACTCTTCCGTTGAGAATCTTTTAGTTGCCGCGGGGAAAAATGGAGCTCCGGCCGTTCAGCTTATTGATTTTGAGAGATCTCTCGTCAGAGCCCAAGAGAATGAATGGCGATTGAGGAAGAGCATCAAAGGCTTGTTAAAAGAATTCAGGTACGCTATTCCCGGCACCTCACCCAACTTCGGCCGTGTGGATGACGGGAGGATCGCGAAACTGGTTTCCGCCGATTATAGAAGTATCGAAACGGAATTGGCGGAGTTTCTTGGCTATATCAGCACCGTGGTCGCGGCAAATGCTTCTTCTTCACCGGTGGAAAAGAACAAAACCGGTACAGGGCGCCGCGCGATCAGCCCGCAAGAAGTCAAGTTCCGGGATTACTTCGAGGACGTCTTTGAGAACAACGTGAAGCTCTTCGTTCTTCTCTCGGAGAGGATGATGCTCGACGAGGCTTTGAGAGAAAGAACGCTGGAACGCCGCGATCAGTTGATTCAGGAGCTTCTGGAGTACACCCGGAAATACGGCCCTGCCCAATTTGAGAAACGCGAATACAAAGGTGTGGCGGCCTACGTCAATGAAAAGATCGCCGTGGCGGTTCAATTGATCGGCGAGAACAATGAACCGGCGGCGCACTGGGCGCTGTTCGGCGTGATCAACCGGATCAGCGAGGCCCGGATCGCCTTATTTAAGGAAAGGCTGGGCAAAGGCTACGGCCAGCCTAATATTGTCCGGCGAAAGGGAAGAAAGCTCGAGGTCTTTCAGCGCCGTTATCGCATTCTTCCCGGCGGCAAACGGACTATGCTCGACGAGGCGGTATCTTCTTACGATACGGCCTGGGAAGCGTTCCGGGGCATGGACGACCAGATCGATTCCGAGCTCTATGAAAGGATCTGGACGGTCAAAACCTGGGCGGTTCTCACTAAGATCACTGAATCGGTCAAAAGCGTCAACTATGACGTGAATGCGGCCCAATTGGAAACAGTTGTGGAGAGCCTCAACGTGATCTTGGGTTCGATCGTCAGCCCGCAAGGCGAGTTAAAGGTCGAGGAGAAACGGATCGCCAAGATGGTCATGACGGCTGCTCGCGATATGCTCGCGATCGGGCCACGGCACATCCGAACAGTGATCATCTTTGTCGAGATGGCGCAGAAATATCTGGAGATCCGTCGGGCGAACATTGAGAAGATCGTGGACCGTCTGCAGAACGCCCGGCTTCAGGTCTTGCGGGATACCTCCAGAGAACGGAACAATGATCTTAAGGGCAAGGTTCAGTGGGCCATAGCGCAGATCCGAAAGAATGATATTTCTAAAGCGCAGAAAATGATCATGGGCATAAGAAATCGCAACGATATCAAATCCGAGCCGGATTACGCCGGCATTCACGGGTTGCTGAGCGTTGCCTTGAGGCATCTCAACGAGGGGTTGCCGGAGAAAGCTACGGCAGCCATGGAACTCGTCTTGCAGCAAACGAACAATGCCGATCTTCTTCAGAGCATGATGGAGCGTCTGCGCGACGAGTGGATCGCGAGATCTCTCGCGTCGACGGAACCCGTTAGCTTTGAGAATTTGAGTATGGAAATCTTCCTGCATTTCGCCAAGAAGTCCCAGAAACTGCGCGGCTCGCCGTACCAGCGCTTCATCTGGTGGGCCAAGTTTGTCCAAGCCGCAGAGATCCCGCTTAACATCGACAATCCCGAATATAAATCGCAACGCATTCCCAATCCCGTCTTTCAATCCGCATCACGCTATGTTTCTATCCTAGAAAGCTATGCCCTGGAAAAGATCCTGAAATTGCGCTGGATCGGGACTGTGCCGCAAGCGCGCAAACTGCTCGAGCAGATTTCCGCGACCAAACGCAGCCACTTGATCCGCGAAGATCTGCCTCGCCTGGTTGATGCCTTGATCAAGGACTTTGAACTTGATGATGAGCAAGGGCGGATTATGCAAAAACTTGTATGGACTGAACAAAGGTCGTCTCCTCTGACGCGTTTGTCATCGCCGATTCAACAACGAAGAATCCTTGACGGTTCTTTGGGCCCAAAAGCCGGGCGTTTATCGGATAAGGAGAATAAGTCTATCAAGTCTCTTGCTCGGGAATTTCCTCATGGGCGTATGGATATTGATCCTGCGCTGGCGAGCCACGGCCGCCTCTACCAGATCGCAAAGAAAAGGGCCCGGGAGCTCGGCGGCCCGGTCGTCATATTTAATGTCGACGCCCATCGGGACAAAAGGGGGGAGTGGTTCAAGAGGCTGGCAACCGATGCCAACTGGGCCTGGCGGCTTGAACGCCGGGGCTGGGCTTTCGTCATCCATATCCCGTCGTACTATAACGATAATGTTCCGCACGTGCGGCAGGCGAAGAATTGGAGAAGCTATAAAAAGCGGATACGAGACCAATATCAAAGATGCGCGCAACAAGCGAGAGAAGTTTGGCTGACCATTGATTTCGATTTCTTCTCGCTGCAAGGGGAATCGTTCGATGCCGAGGATCAAATCGGGGTCTATCACATGGCGCTTGATGAGGCGAAGGACGAGCTGAAGGTGCTGGCAAAGTTCTTCTTGAAGAATGGCATTATCGTCCGTCGCGTGATACCATCCCATCCCTCGAGGATGATCCAATATCTCAATACAGTCCAAATTGCCCGGGAGGGGCTCAGCCTCGAGGAATACACCGGGGGATTAAATGCCGCTATCATAAAAGTTTTTGATAAACTGGCCGACCGGCAGGCAAGACCCGGAGATTCTTCCAGGCCCCAGAGATCCAGCAGCCCGGTGACGGGAAAAGGCCAGATTACCATTTTGTATAAGGATTTTAAAATGCGGATCGGGTTATGGGTGCGCGGTGCGCATCGAGCTGTCTACAACCGGATCTTTTCGGGACGAGAAAACAAAAAGAACTTAGGGACCCATACGCTGGCCAAGAACGGGATCCAGCACGGTTTGGGCCTCAGCTTCATTGAGCGCGCCTTAACGGAGCTTCAGCAGCATATGCTTAATCACCGGCGTTTTCTCGGCCAATGCGTTACGGTGTTTGGATCCGCGCGACAAACGTTGAATAAAAAAGATTATAAAGATATCACCTGGATCACGCGAGAGATCCGGACCCATATCGTCACCGGAGGCGGCCCGGGGATCATGAAAGCCGCCAACAAAGGAGCTCGGATGCCGGCGGTTAGCAGGAACAATCACATTGCCAACAAGGAATCGATCGGCCTGAGCATCATTCTTCCCAATGAGCAGAACATGAATCCTTTCTTGACGACCTCGTTGAATTTTAAATACTTCTTCAGCCGCAAAATCACGTTCCTGAGGTTTTCTAAAGCGTACGTGGTGGCCAAGGGGGGCTTTGGGACCATGGATGAGCTCTTTGAGGTCCTCGCCCTGGTCGATAAAGGATACATGGATACGCCGTTGTTCCTGTATCCGGCGAAATTCTACAAGCCGCTTGTAGAATTCATCAACAGGATCAAAAAGGAAGGATACCTGACGAGGCCGGAAGCCGATTATGACCGGCTGATCGTTCTGTGCGACGAAAAAAGCCAGGTGCCGGCCCAGGTCAACCGCGTTAAGAATGTTGCGCATCCGCTTGCCATTGATTTTGAAAACATTGAAAAGGAATTCCAGCGAACGCGGGAGCTTCTGGGAGACGCCAAGAAGTCGATCAGCATATTCGGCGGCGGTCGGGCGCTGGACAAAAATAAAGCTTATCGCGCGCAAATCAGGAGGCTGACGGCCTATTACGTTTCCCGCGGGATCAATGTCATTGTCAGGAGTTCCGGGCGCATCGGATCGACGGTGGAGCGCAGCAGCCACAAGGCCGAGCGGAGCTTCTTCAACGACCGGCAGGCGATGGGGAGGATCATCAGCCTAAAGACGCCGAGCCAAAAGAACCATCTGGCCGGAAGCATTACGCTTCAGTTCAGCAGCATGTTCATGCAGAAGATCTGCCTGGTCAGTTACAGCAGCGCCTACATTATTTATCCAGGCGGGTTCGGCACGATGGACGTCCTCTTTGAAATTCTCACGCTTATTCAGACGAAAAAGATCGCCCGGCGCCCCGTTGTTCTGGTGGGAAAGGATTATTGGAAAGATCTCTTCGATTTTATTGTCGAAACGTTTGTCAAAGAGAAAGTTATTTCGCCGCAGGACCCGTTCATTGTAACTATTGTTGACAATGATAACGAGGCGATCAAGGCCATCGGCGATTTTTACACCCATATGGACAACGGCGTAAAGGGCGCCTCGCCCGTCAGCGCTTCGATGCCGCGCGATAAAGTCGCTCGAGCATGTGAGGTCTGTTTCTTGACCAATAGCTCCGAACTTGCGCGCCTCTCAGAGGGCGCTTCTAGCCCCGTCGTAGATTTCGGAAATTCCAGTTTATACCCGTATTCCATCTTTAACGAAGGCCCCAGAGGAAGGGGCATTTTCGGATTGATGAAAAAACGGATCGTAAACGAGATCCGGACCCGCTTTATCCGCGGAAAGACGGGATATACCATTGATATTTTAAGTTTTGGCGCGATCAGATATCTGGAAAGGCCTTCCTTGCCGGAAGCCCACCGGATCGTCATTTCCTTCTTGGAAGACGAGCGGCTTTATCCAGAGAAATGGAGCGGGATGATGCTCACGCCGGAAAACTTCAAGGTGATCGTTGTCGATCGAGGAGAAAGAACCTTAAAAGAGGCCATGCAGGGCATTTACGGCCGGCGGGTCTTCGGGGATCTTAAGAAATTCAGATTGGAAGAGAGCCCGAATAATGCCGCAAAAGAATTGATGGAGCGGTATTTCGATGATCTGGGGGATGGGAACTACCGGGTCAAGGAGATTGTCCGGCAGTTTATCGAGCCTCGTCCGGCGACCTTGATCGATTTTGCTCCTGCCGCGAACGAAAAATTCGATCTGATCCTTTACAATTACATCGAGCATCTTATTGAGATAGAGCAGAAAAGAGGTGCGCCCATCGGTACGGCGGAAGTGGCTAACCGCATGCTCCATTGGTTCAAAGAGGGCGGCATGCTCTTGACGACCGCATCAAAATGGTTCAACAGCCTCCCGGGCCTTACCAATGTTGAAACAGGCAAAGCGTACTTTCTCGCGCGGAAAATCCGCCAGGTGCCGCTTTATCTTTGGCAATATTTCTCGGTTGCTTACACGCAGGAGAAATTCGACGAGCAATTCCAGCAGCTTATGGCCGGATTCAGGCAAAGGCTGAAGAAAATGGGATGCGAAGTGAAGCTCAATGAACGACTGATCAATTTTGCCTGGCAACAGGCCAAAGAGGTCCATCTTCCTCAGCAACGCGAGCGGGGGTGGCCGTTCTTGGTCCATCCTCTGGGGGCCCTGAACATCCTTTTGAGCAATGATGCTGCCGTGCAGTATTTAATAACCAAGACGCAGGTGGCAATGGATGTTTATATCGCCGCAATTCTTCTGCACGACATCATCGAGGATGCGCCGGGGGACCGGGAGCGCATCCGGCAAAAACTTTACAACGGGTTTGTCCGCAGGGCTGGCCGGGAGAAAGCCGAACAGCTGATCGGCATGCTTTTGATGGTGACCAAGGATAAGGGCCAGGATGACGAGCCGTATTTAAAAAGGATCTTCGAATCGCAGGGCGCGATTGGCCTCGGCGCCCAGATCATCAAAGTCCCTGACCGGATCGATAATTTCAGGAATCCTCCTCCCGGAAAAACAGCGAAAGACCAGATCCAAAAAGTCGCCATGACCACGCGATTTATCGAGGAGTCTCAGCTGCCGCTGGTCATGAAAATGCTTTATTTAAAGTTAAGGGACTTGACGTATGTCTCCGAGGTGGAGAAGCTGGGCCTCGGGGGGATCGGACAGCCGATGTTCCTTGACCACATTATCCCCTGGTTTGATTTCATGCGCGACGAGCAAGGGCGCTTCATCGGCATCCGGTGGACGTTTAAGGGCAGCAACAACCGAAAGATTGCCGTCGACCAGGAGAGCCTTGAGAAATCTTTTCACTTGATCGATATGGACTACCGCAATCTCTGGCGGGGCGTGAAAGGGGCATTCGTGTGGGAGGGAAGAACGGCCGTGCGCTACATGATCGATCCGGAAGAGATCGCCCGCCTGGACAAGATCGGCATCTACCTTTGGCTGAAGATCGGCAAAGGCGTCAGCGACAAGGTCGATACGGTCAGTTTCGGCGAGAAAACGCTCATCCGCTCGATGGCGATCTTAAAGCCCAACAGCTATGGGCGCCAGATCGTCGGATTCTCCTCAGATGAAATGCTGCTCTTGGAATTTTATGACATGGCCAGCGTGCAGGAACCGCATTATACGCAAGCGATCCAGACCCTAAAACGGACGATCCAAACCCGCAAGGATATCCGGCAGAATATTTTTGAGCTGATGGCGGAAAAAGGGCCGATACATTCCGAGGCCATTTATCCTGCGCTGGCCCGGATACTGAAAGACCCGGAGGTCCTGCAGAAAGTGAGCGAAGAGGAAATCGTCGATGAAGCGAGGGTTTTTTATGAACGTTACGCCGACTGGGGCACGGCCGAACAGCCCAATAACAAAAATATACGGCGTACGACATTTATCCTTCGTTTTCTCGGCGAATACGCCGTGCGGCCGGCGATGGGGCGGCTTTTGAGCCTGTATCTGACCTTCCAATTCTCCCTTCATGGGCAGCCGGACGGATATCAGCCCGATGAGGCGGACAATCCTGCCAGGGCTATTGAGAGAACGCTCGAAGAGGCCATCGTCCGGGCCGAACTCAAGTGGATCGAGCACATCACGGGGCGTTTTTATCTTTTCCCAAAAACAACGCTTTTGGGAACCGGCATCAGAAGGATCCTTTCTGATCTGGAAGGAATGCCCCGGTTCTTGAATATCCATTCCGACGCTGTGGCGGAAAAGGCCCGGAGATTCGTTGACGATTATTTAGGGGAACATTATCCGGAAATTTCCGGCCGGGCGCGCCAGATCAAGGAGAACCGGAAGTCATCGATGGAGATCATGAAGGGCCACGGGGTCACCGTGACGCCGTATTCCGTCGATTGGGACCAGCTTTCGCCTGAAGAGAAAGAAATACAATCGGGGATCCGAGGGGACCTGGGATTGAGCCGCGCGGGGCAGTTCTATTCGCTCTCGCCCGGATACGTGTTTATAAATCCTAGCAGGATCCATCTGCCTGTTTACGGAGATGAGTATTCGGTTCGCTGGACGTATTTCCTCCGGGAAGATCCTGTCCGTGAGCCGACAGAAAAGATTGTGCTCAGCCTGCTCGATCGGAATATCAAGATCGGCGAGATCAGATGGGAGATCAGGCGCAAGGAAAAGACGGCGGTGATCACGGACGTAACGGTCACCGGAGAGTACCGCATGGACGTTAAGCGCTACAGCTTAAGGGGCCTTTTGCTGGGGCTTGCGCTGCAGGATATTACTTCCAGCAGGATCCCGCTACGCAAGATTTCGATCGATCCGTCGATGGATGCGAGCCGCCCCGAGATCGGAGGCGTTGTCGTCTTCTCGCGGTTTGGGTTTGTTCCGGAAAAAACGACGGCCGAAAGAATATTACGAGCGGTCGAAAACCGCGGGAAAATCACGCTTCCTTGGGGAGGGCTTTTTAAGGCGGAGCGGTATTTTGAAATATCCCAGAAAGACGGAAAACCGCCTATTCAGATGTTCCTGAGGGATCCCTCCAATTGGACCATCCGGGATCCCGATGTTTATGAATATTTGAGCAAGAACCGGAAGAAATTAGCGCGGATCATCCGGGAAAACAAGGTTTTTATTGGCGGGCGTTACGTTCTGGATCGACAGGGCATTCCGGCTTTAAAGGCCTATCTCGACGCTCTTCCCCGTCCGATCGAACGGTCAGGGCCCGACGAAGGCAGAACACGAGCGTCTTCGCCTCTGACAGAGGATGAGCTTCGGAAGAAAAGGACGCGAGCCGACTCGTCGTCCGTCATCTTGCCGCAGGCCATACCATTTCAGCAAAAAGATGCCCACGCGCATTTGAAATCCTGGATTGCCAACGACTTGGTCGGAGCGTTAGGGGAGGAAACTGTCAGAAAGGCGGCTCTTCTTCATGTTGATTTTCATCCCGACAATAATTATGTCCGTTATGGGGAGGTCAATGACGGCAATGTGATCAGGTCCGTTAGGGACGGGAAAGATGTCAGCCAGATATGGTGGCTGGCCGACGAAGAGTCTGGCTATGGATATTGGGAGGAGGAGTTCTTTGATAAAATTGTTCTTTCCGTTGCCGATCTGCCGTCGACGAAAGCGCCTGTCATTTTGGATATCGACCTGGATTATTTTGTGACCAGAGAAACATACGCGGAGCATCCGTGGACGTGGCCGGAACTTGAGCAGAGGATCGATCAATTCGTCCGGGGATTGATGGACAAGAAATACGACATCGTCGGCTTGTTCATAGCCGTCTCTCCGCATTACACGATTTACTTTGCCCAAGAGATTGGCGATCGATTGCGGCAACAGTTCCATGAAAAAGGCTATCGCTTGATCGATGCTCAGAAGAAGTTGTCTGACAGCCGCGCGACATCTCCGGAGGCGGGAACGCATTCTGGAAAATCGCCTTTCTCGCCCATTGAGATCGGTCAAAAAGATGACGGCCTGCCTTTTATGGATGTCTTAGACGAATATTGGCAGCAATATGTTGATCAAGGGAAAGGCGGCTGGGGCGGCCAAGACGGGTTCATCGTTTATTTGATGGACAAGTGGAACATGGGAAATAGCATCACCGCGTTGTGCCAGGCTTTCAACGGAAAGGTCCATCGGACGACTGTTTACAATTGGCGGAAAAGCCGGGTGCGCACTGCTGTCCGAGCGGAAACCGTCGAGGATATTCTGGCGTTATTCCCTCATACGAAGCAGCAGGAAAATCGGCTCTGGCGGCTGACGGGAGGAGACTTGGACAAGAGCCTGAAGGCGATCATCCGCCGCGCCCAAAAGCACATCAGCGGATTCCCGATCCGCAAGTCCCGAGACATGGCGGCAAAGATTTTCTCGGGATTGTACCATGATCTTAAGGATTGGAGCGGGCTCCCGAGCCCGGTCGTTGCCAGGAAAATGGGGGTCTCGTTGAGCCTGATCGGCCGCTATCATCGCGGGGCCATGCCGGATCATATCAGCGATATCGGCAAGATGGCCGACATCTTCATCGGCGATGACGCGGCCATGACCAGGCGCATTTACCTTTTGATGGTCGGCATCGTCAAGGAAAAGACGCCTGCCCAATTGCTCAAGGAAGTCAGGGATCCCAGCAACCCGATGACGATCCAGGATATGGTTTATATCATCCGTCTGCAGAAGGGCGAGAACCAGACCGATTTTGCGCGCAAGGCGTTTTCTTCCGATGAAAAAAGATTTCCGACTTTTCTTTCCAAATTTGAACTGGGGCAAGCGATCATCGGTGATGTTGACCGCGCCCGGGCCATGGCGCGGCACATGGGCTTTACGGAAAACGGCAGCGGAAAAAAAGAAACAGCCGAAATGTTCCAGGAGGTCGTCGATCGGCTGATGGGCCGGCCGGTCTTTACTTATGATCCGGATATTCTCAGAAGTACGGACTTTTCGTCAGAAAAAAGCCGTTCCCAGGCGCTTTATCGGTTTGAAAAAATGCTGGCATTACCCCGGTACGAGATTGCTGAGCGGATAAATATTAGTAGAGAAATGTACATGCAGATTATGGGTTCAGGCCTGATAAAAATGAGGCAAAAAATAGCGCAGCACACTTCCGAAAGCCTTCTTCAAAGTTTTATGGAAGTTTTCCGGATCCCGTTATCAGATCAGGATTTGTTCCGGGAATTTGGCGGGGATCAGCATTATTCGACGGAAACGATCGAGGATTCGCGCAAGATCTGGAATTTCCTGAACAATAGGTCAAATTTCAGGAAGTTCTTTGGGCTTGACGGAAAGCGATGGATCGATCTTATTCAAAGCGGCAAAGAAAAAGGGAACGGAAACGGCAACGGGAACGGGAATGACATCTTCTTCGACGGGAGCTTGGTGGTTGTTAAGCAGATGGGCGCGGACGCGATCGCGTTAGCGTATTATCGCAAGAAACTTTATCCTGTTGATGGCCGGGGCGAAATTGTTCTGAGCAGTCGCGAAAGAAAACATATTTATAACATGGTCGTAGCTGATGTTGCTCCCCAAAAGGACCGAAAAGAATATATCAGCTTCTTGATAAAGGAGATCATCGGAAGGAGCGCGGCCGACGAGGCGATAAGCGAGGCGCTCAGGGGGGCGGTAACGGCCGATTATAAGAATTTCCTTAAAGATGGCAAAGATTACCGAAACCGCACAAGAAATTTCTTCAGGAGAATGGGGTTCCGAAGCGTGTCCGGCGAAGTTCCTAATGGTTTCTTTGAAACATACCGGTTCGTCATGGACTATCTGTTCCTGCCGAAGCAAAAAGCGCTCGAGCTGATCGCAGAAAAAGGACCTTCTGCCGCTCACGGCGCCTCTCCGGTTTCAGCGGTTCCGGCGGCGCGATGGCTGAGAACGGCAAAAGTGATTGCGATTTCTCTTCTCGGGATGTCTATTCCCTCTGCCCTTATGGCGCAAAATGTCCTGGAGCCTTCGGGCGCCATTTATCCGACGGCAACGGTGTCGGCCATTGCAGGCCGACCCGAGATGAACGCCTTGCAGTATTTTCCCCGCATTCGGTCGCCTGAAGTCTTTAAAGATTTATTCCAGAAAGTTGACTCGCTGGTGAATCCCTATGATCTTGAGCGCTGGCTCCAGGGGATGTTCGGCGAAGTGCCATTGAGCCATATTTTTAAGACGTATGGAAATATCACCGAGAAGAAGTTGAGCCCTCTGATCGTGGCCGCGGCCCGTTATGTGCATTATCAGGCAACCGGCGAGCTGATCCCGTTGTTCGTGCCCCAAGACGGGCTAGCGGGCAAGGAATATTTTCAAGCGATCTTTGAGGCTACGGATTGGGAGCATATTCGGGATACAACCGTGATGTTCGAGATCGGCCATCTGGAGTGGAACCCGACGACGGTGTTCCCGCAGATCCAGGGGGCCAGGATCTATTTCCCGCGAAGGAACAGGGTGATCCGGGTCATGGATTATACCGGCGGCCAGGGGCGATTATTCATCCTCGACCACAGGCCTTTGATCGTTCCGTTGAACGGCGCTTATCTGATCGAGTTCTATGATGTCCGCTTGTTCGATCCGACGCCGTCGAAATTGGTCGATATTATCTCGCGAAACACATTGCCCGCGATCACGTCGATCGCCCGGGAACAGAAAAAGGAGATCCTGCTGGTGATGGCCCACCAGGGAACGCAAGAAGGAACGAATAAGAAATTTAAAGCGCCGCAACAGCCTTTAGCGACGGATGAGATGAGCCCTGTTTTCATGGAGCCGTTGAAACAGCTCCCGCCTGTTTTTCCGCCGCTGGTATCTGCCCAAGATATCCCGAGAGGGGATATTTTCATTCCAGACTCGTTATCGAACGGAAAAAAACAGGATACGGTGATCCAGCGCGTTGGCAAGAAGATGAAGAAGGCCGGGGTTTGGGTGAGCAGAATATTCCAGGAACAACAGAAGCCGTCCATCCGCGTCAATTCTTTTGTGCCGTTGCTGCTGTTCCTTGACCCGACCTTGATGGCGCTGATAGGCGTGGCGTTCATAACGATTTGCATGCTGGCCGGGAGGTTGAGCAGGAAAAACAGGGCGAAGGAACCGCCGGACCTGAGGTTTAAATTCCATCTTTCCGATGATTTGATTAAGCCATTGACGCCGGCGCAGGCTGTGGAGATCCGCAAAAGAATAGACGAGGCCGTCCAGGAGATTGGACTGGACCGCATCAAGCGCATGGAACCGGTAGCGTTCGGCCGTCTGTTGGCGCAGCACTTCGGGATCGGCTTTATCGATGTGATGGATCACAAGGATTACGAAAGCATCAAGGAGATCCTCAAGGAGGCGGACATCCGGACCCGCGCGATGTTCATCGGGGCGGGGCAGCGCCATGCACTCATGATCTCCGTTAAGAATAGCCAACACCACCTGTTGAAAGGGTATCCCTGGGAGAGGAGCTGGACGGACCTTTTGCTGGAAAAGGGCCCGTATCGCGCTTACATCATCACCAATTCGAGCGCCTTGGATACGCAGGTCAGCCTGGGCGGCTTTCACAGGCATATTGTCTATGCGCATGAGATCGCGGAGTATCTTGTCGCTGAGCTTGACGGGTTTGACGACGATCTCATGGAAGGCGGGTACTGGCATAATAATATCATCGTGCATGAGAGGGAAATGAGCCTGGCCTATCAACTGGGGATCTTGGAGGAGGCGTTTGGCGACGATGCCAGGATATGGGGCTCTCCTTCATCTTATGGGGAGCGCGACAGCCGGAGAAAGGCCGAAGAAAAATACCTGAGATACCTCTATGAGAAGAGGGCTTTCTTTGAGCGGACGAAGAGCAAAGGCCATCGGCCCCAGATTTCCTCGCCGGTGATCATGTCCATGGATCCTATTGCGGCAGGTATGGTTCTTCTCATTGCTGTAGGAAAATTTGCAGTCGCTTGGGGCAAGAACAAGCGGGCAAAGAAATCGCCGAGCCTAAGGAAGCCCTTCCGGGTTTCCCGAAAGTTGAAAAAGCCCATGAGCCGATGGCAGGAGGCCCGCGCGGGAAGGATGATGCGAAAAGCGATCAGGACCATCGGGCTTGAGAATATTAAGAAAATGAGCCCGGAGGAATTTGGCCGGCGCATGGCCGATCATTTCGGGATCGGGTTCATCGATATGGCGGATGAGCGTTCCTATGACAAAATGAAAGGATTGCTGGAAGATGCTGGGATTTATTCGCAAGGGGAGTGGGCCGAGAGCGAACGCGGTTCCGGGAACATGATCTCCCGGAAAGACAGGGCGGCCTACCCGTCTGGGCGCTACCCGAGGGATGTCTACGACCCGTGGGTCAACCGTTTGCTGGACCAAGGCGAGCATCACGCGTACATTTTCCTGAACCGGGCACAAACGAAAAGAACGGGACTGGCTGTTCATGCCATCGTCATCCATGAAATAGCGGAATATCTTGTCGCTGAAAAGGGGAGGGTCGATCGGGATTTCCGGGATTATTATCTGCACAACAATGTTTTTGTCCTTGAGCAGGAATCTGATTTCTTCCGTCGTATGGGGATCATGGAGGAAGCCTTCCGTTATGAATCGATCTTGCCGGAAGAGTTGAGGAGCTGTTACCTGACGGTTTACGGCAAAGGGAGCCCTGAAGCGAATGCGATCAGGAAATATATTGCTTATCGGGACGAGAAAAATGCGTTCTTTGAAAAGGTTTACGGGAGGGCCCTCGAGCAGGGGCGATCTTCTTCGCCGATCCGGCTATGTTTCGCGGATTGGAGCGTTCGGGCGGTGCCCGGGCGCCAACCGGTGCCGATGAAGGACCCGATCGAGGTGGCGTTCATTTCCGTCGAGGAAGATCCGGTCCTTGAAAAAACCGAATATCTTTTCTGGCGGCCGAGGTCGTTCCTGGAACATTTCCGGAATTTTATGGATAAATTTTTCTCGGCGTTGAGGAGGTTGTTAGGGAAAGTAGAATTTGTTTTGGGCGGAGTCAAGGATGAGATAATATCACAAGACCGTCAGTACGAGACTCTTTGTCGCTACGCTCCTCAGAATGACAGGGCAAGTCATGTCGGGGCGGTCGTGGCGGCTTCCAGTTCGCCGGTCAATTATGATTCTCTAAACGATGACATTTGGCTGGGCTATTTTGAACAGCATCCTGACAAGGCGGCGGATCTTATTAAAGAAGTCATTCGGCAAGACAATTTGGCGGCGCTCGCCGTCATTCAAGGAAATCAACCCCAATATCCGCAGCTCAATCTTCTTATCGAACAGAATCTCAAGCAGGTGGTACTGAAATAAAACGCTTTGTCATCCTGAGGAGCGACTTGCCTATAACTTGCAGCGACGAAGGATCTAAATTATAAATTAGATTCTTCGTCGCCCTCTGCCGTTATACCGCTGGAGGGCTCCTCAGAATGACGATGAGAGGTAAGATTAAGTCCGCAGGAATTGCTTGTCGAGGAAATGTTCCGTCA
>JAKQAH010000035.1 GCA_029568545.1 Candidatus Omnitrophota bacterium | reverse complement strand
GCGCTGGGATGCGGAGCGTGTATTTCGCAAATCCAAAGGACAAAAGTTGGGAAATTTGCGATTGAAGATGCCGTAAATATCGAGGATTTGAATGAAGGTCATATACGGAACTGGGAAGACTAGGAAATATTTTAAGAACCCGGTCGTGACAATTGGGGTTTTTGACGGCCTTCATATGGGCCATCAAAAACTGATCCGTGCAGCCGTTCGAAAAGCGAAGAGGATCAACGGCACGGCCATTGTGATGACCTTCGCGCCGCATCCTGTCCAGGTATTGCATCCGAACAAGTATTTGCCATTTATTGTTTCCTTGGCCCAACGGGTCGAACTGTTTGAGCGGCTGGGTGTTCACGCCTGCATCGTGATCCGGTTCACAAAAAGATTTTCCCGGTTAACAGCATCGCAATTCGTCAAAAAATATTTGGCGGATTATCTTCGGCCGAAGGCTGTTTTTGTCGGTGAGGATTTCCAATTTGGCAAAGATCGACAGGGAACGCTCGACTATTTTAAGAAAGAAGGAGCGCGCTATGGCATGGAAGTCCATACGGTATCATCGGTCAAAGTGGGGAAGAGGAAGATCGGCAGTTCCCGGATCCGCCGGCTGATTACTAAGGGGCGCCTTTCTGTTATTAAACGGCATCTCGGGCGGGATCTGTCGATTGCGGGAAAAGTCATGAAAGGTGACGGCAGGGGCAGGACGCTCGGATTTCCGACGGCGAACATTAGCCCGGAAAATGAAATTATTTTGCCGACGGGAGTTTACGCTGTGCATGTTTTAATCGGCGGCAAACATTCGAAAGGAATGGCGAACATCGGGCATCGTCCGTCGTTCAAGAAAAATAATTCTGACATTAATATTGAAACGCATATCTTTGATTTCTCAAAGAATATCTACGGAAAAGAAATTACGGTCGAGTTTATCAAAAAGATCCGCAACGAAAAGATGTTCCAGTCCGCCGCCCGAATGATCGCGCAGTTGAAGCGTGATGAGGCTCGATCCCGCGCGATTCTAAAATCGCTCTAATCAAGATCAACCTATGAAAAACTCTGTGGATGAGTGCGGGGTTTTTCTTTCTCCAGATTTTTCGCTTTTTCTTTGAATCCGCCCAAAACAAAACTCCTTTCCTGATAGCATACAAATCATTGCACATTAATAACATACACGTATTTTGCTGAATAATTGTGTTGACAATGCCCATGCCCATACGTATACTGTAAACTGTAGTGGCGAGAAGTGGAGTAAAGTGGATTTTATTAATAACTAGTCCTATTGAGGCCCTATGTTTTACGGTGAATACAAGCATGGCATTGATAAAAAAGGCAGGCTCATCCTGCCGGCGAAATTCCGCGAAGTCTGCAAGGAATACCGGATCGATCGGTTCTTCCTGACCCGCGGTCTGGACAAATGCATTTTCATGTTCACGGAGGACGAGTGGCGCGTCCAGGAACAAAAATTCAAGACCATGTCATTTACCAAGAAGGAAACGAGAAGCTTCAACCGCATGTTCTTTTCCGGCGCTATTGATGCCGTTCCCGATAAGCAAGGACGGTTTATTATTCCCCAGTATTTGAAAGATTATGCGGACATCAAAAAAGACGCCATTCTCATCGGCGTCTCGAACCGCATTGAGATTTGGGATAAGAAGAATTGGCAAGAGTTCTATGACAATTCCAGCGGATCCTTTGAGCAGATCGCCGAGAATATACTCAATCTTTAACTATCATGCGTCATGCAGGCAGAACGGAAAATATGGATCGCGCACAAGAAAGCGGAGGCGGCGAGGAGCGGTCGCATATTCCTGTCATGCTCAATGAAGTGATCGAGCATCTGAAACCGGCGCCGGGCAATATTTTTGTCGACGGAACGTTAGGGCTGGGCGGCCACGCGAAGGCCGTATTGGGTCTCATTGGAGAAAAGGGACGATTGGTCGGGATCGACCGCGACGCCCGTGCCTTAGCCGTAGCTAAAATGAATTTAGCAGCCTATGTGACGCGGTGTGATTTCGTTTATGACAACTATTGCCATATCGACGAGATCCTGGCTCGGCACGGGATTCGCGCCGCTGACCGCATTTTATTGGATCTCGGGCTGTCCAGTTTTCAGCTCAACGATCCTTCAAGAGGGTTCAGTTTTCGGGCAGAAGGTCCCCTGGATATGCGGATGGATCAGGAGAGTTATATTTCGGCGTTTGATCTGGTGAATTCGTTATCGCAAGAGGAGATTTCCTTGATCCTCAAGGATTTTGGGGAAGAGCGCTGGCACCGCCGCATAGCGCGCTCCATTGTCGAACGCCGGTCGCACAAGCCCATTGAGACGACCAAGGAGCTAAGCGACATTGTTCTTCGGGCCATGCCGCATCATGCGGGAAGGGAAAAGATTCATCCGGCGACCAGGACGTTTCAGGCGTTGCGGATTGCGGTCAATCGGGAGTTGGAGGCGCTTGAGGAAGCCCTGGGAAAGTGCGGCGCGGTCTTAGCTGCCGGAGGGCGTATCGGCGTCATCTCATTTCATTCGCTAGAAGACAGGATTGTTAAGCAGAAGTTCCGTGATTGGGCAAGAGCCGGGAAGTTCCGTTTGATTACCAAAAAACCTTTGCGGCCGAGCGAATGCGAGGCTAAATCCAATCCCCGGGCGCGCAGTGCCCGGTTGCGGATCGCAGAAAGGATTTAAATGCAACTGTGTAAATTCTTCAAATTTATGGGTATTGTCGTTATCCTGGCGTTGGCGTACATTCATATGCGGATGCAAATTGTTGACCTGGCCTACAGGGGCAATGCAAAGGAACAGGAGATCCGAAGTCTTGTAGAAAAGAACGGGGATGCGACCTATAAGATTCTCATGCTGAAGTCCGTCAATCATATTGGCGTGACCATGCTGAAAGAAAACTCCGATATGCAGTTTGCCGACGCTGATGATGTTGTGCAAATTGTCGCCTCGGAGGAGATGCTGGCGCAAGACAAATCATTAGATCAAGGCCCCAGGCTTGCGAAGCAGGTTAATCCTTTGTTCAGTTTGCTGTCCCTTGGCATCGAGGCTCAAGCCAAAACAGCCGAATAGATTCCAGAAATCTTTTATTGTATCGCCTTTGTCCGATTCCGGAAGCGTGTGCCTGCGTTGTGCGCATATGATCCGACGGTACCGATAGCCCGATATGCCTAATCAAAAACATGCCTTTCGTTTCAGCCTGGTCACCCTAGTCCTCTTAGGCTGCCTGTTCGTTTTTGCCGTCAAATTGATCCTCATTCAGGTTTATTCCTCGACGTTTCTAGCCGATAAAGCCCAGAAGCAGCACAACTATTCTTTCGAATTGGAGCCTGTTCGCGGCACGATCTATGACCGCAATCTCAGGCCGCTGGCATTTAACGTGCCGGTTTATTCGCTTTACGCCAATCCGCGCGTTATGTCCGCCGAGGAGAAAAAAGAGGCTATCCAGAAGTTGGCGCCGTTGTTGGGGATGGCTCCTGACACGATCGCGCAGCGGTTAAGCCGCGAGAAATACTTTGTTTGGCTTCAACGGAAATTATCCGCCGAAACAACAGAAGCGATCAAGAAGCTAAAGATCAAAGGCCTGGGCTTCCGCCGGGAGAGCAAACGTTATTATCCTAACGGCAACCTGGCGGCTCATGTGATCGGCTTTGCCGATACAGATAATGACGGCCTGGAAGGCCTGGAGCTGTTTTACAACCGGTATCTTAGAGGTCGGCCGGGGCAAATGCAGGTTCTGCGCGATGCGCACCAGACCCAGCTGCAGATCGGGGAAAGCTATGTTCCTCCCCAAGACGGCTTTCATCTTGTGCTGACCATTGATGAGACGATTCAATATATCGCCGAACGGGCGCTGGAGAAAGCTTATCAAAAGTATGACGCAAAAGCGGCCATCATCATTGTTATGGACGTCAAGACGGGGGAGATCCTGGCTTTGGCCAATCGCCCGACTTATAATCTGGATGATGTGGCGAAAAGCACTGTCGAAAGCCGTACCAACAGGGCTATCAGCTATGTGTACGAACCGGGTTCGGTGTTTAAAGTTATTACCACAGCCGCCGCTCTGGCAGAAAATATTTTTACGGAAGAAGATAAGATCTTTTGCGAAAACGGGAAATTCCGCATTGCCAACCATATTCTGACGGATCACACGCCCCACGGCACGCTGACATTCAGGGATGTCATCGGTGTTTCGAGCAATATCGGGGTTGTTAAGATCGCGCAGAAAGTTGGGCCGGCCAATATCTATAAATATGCCCAAAGGTTCCGATTTGGCCTTCCGACCGGGATCGATCTGCTCGGGGAAGTGAACGGCTGGCTTAAGGACCCATCGCAATGGTCCAAGACAACCATCGGCGCGATCCCTATCGGCTATGAAGTGACGGTGACTTCGCTTCAGCTGGTTTGTGCTCTTGCAGCCATCGCTAATGAAGGGGTTTTCATGAAGCCGTTTGTGGTAAAATACGTCGAGGATAACAACAACCAGATTATTAAAGCCTTTGAGCCGCAAGAAGTCGATCGGGTGATCGATGCGACAACCGCCAGGCGTGTTACGGAAATCCTCAAAGGAGTCGTCGAGAACGGGACGGCTAAAAAAGCCCAGATCAAAGGAGTCAAGGTGGCCGGCAAGACCGGAACGGCCCGCAAGGTGATCGATGGAAGGTATGTGATGGGGAAATATTACGCCAGCTTTATGGGATTTGCGCCCGCGGACAATCCCCGGTTAGCGGCGATTGTTATTCTTGATCAGCCTCATCCAAGTTATTTCGGCGGAACAGTGTGCGCCCCGGTCTTTCAGGAGGTTATGTCGGATGCGCTGAAGTATCTTAGGATCTCCGATTAAAAAAAGGCCATAGTAATGAAATTAAATGAATTATTGCATGATATCTACCGGGGAAAGATCGATCCGCGCTTTGAATCCGTGGATATTCTTTCCATCAGCTGCGATTCGCGCAAAGCCATGATGGGGGGCCTTTTTGTAGCGCTTCACGGGAAAGTTCACGATGGGGCAGACTATATCAAGGAGGCATGTTCCCGACGGGTCTTTGCCGTGGCGACGATGGCCGATGTTACGCAACTGCAGGAGCAGCATCCAAGAATCTGCTTCTTGAAGGTTGATGATGCGCAGGACTTTTTGCATCAAGTTGTTTCCCGGCTTTATGGTAACCCGTCCCAGACGGTGCGGACGATCGGGATCACAGGAACCAACGGAAAGACAACGATCACGTATTTGTTCGAGGCTATCTTAGGGCAAGCGAAAAAAGAGTGCGGGGTCATCGGCACGGTCAACTATCGGTTGGCAGATACCGTTGTGCCGGCGGGGCAGACGACGCCGGGTTTTCTTGATAACCAACATTTTCTGACGAGTTTGGCTTGGCAACATGTGCCTTATTGCGTCATGGAGGTTTCTTCGCACGCTTTGACCCAGGACCGCGTTCACGGCATCGATTTCAAAGGGGCGATCTTCACGAATTTGACCAGCGATCATCTGGATTATCATGAAACGAGGGAGAATTATTTTCAGGCCAAATCGCTTTTGTTCAGGAATTTGGGGCCGGGAAGCACGGCTGTTATCAACATAGACGATCCTTATGGCCAAAGGCTGCTATCGATGACGCAGGCGAAGGTCGTGACGTACGGGATTGAGCGGACGGCGGACGTCATGGCGAAAAAAATCCGGATGGACATGTCAGGGAGCCGATTTGCGCTGATCGCATTGGAGGGCAAGGTCGAGATTAAAACGAGGCTCGTCGGAATGTATAACATTTACAATATTCTGGCGGCGATTTCGATGTGTCTCGCCGAAGGAGTGAGTTTGAAAGACATTCGGAAAGGGATCGATCGCTTGGGGGCCGTTCCCGGGCGCCTGGAGCGTGTTGACTGTGGGCAGAAGTTTTCTGTTTTTATCGATTACGCGCACACGCAGGATGCGCTGAAAAATGTCCTGGAAACGGTCCGCAAGATCAGCAAAGCAAAGATCATTCTCGTCTTCGGCTGCGGCGGCAACCGCGATAAAACAAAACGCCCGCTGATGGGCGAGGTGGCCGGCCGGCTGGCGGATTTCGCATTTGTCACAAGTGACAATCCCCGAAATGAAGATCCCCAATCGATCATCGATCAGATCCTTCCCGGATTTCAACGGGATAATTATAAAGTGATTGTCAACCGGGAAGAAGCGATCGGGCAGGCCCTGAAGATGGCCAAGAGCGGCGATGCGGTCTTGATCGCCGGCAAGGGCCATGAGATGTATCAAATCTTTGCGAACGGTCCCGTCTATTTCAATGAGCGGGAAATCGTCAAGAAATTTCTGACATGCTGACAGTCCAGAAAATCAAGGAAATCACGAACGCATTGTCCGCATCGGCGGATGCGTCGACCATTGTCAAAGGCTTCTCCATCAATACGCGCACGATCAATCGGGGGGAGGCTTTTATTGCGATCAAAGGGCCGAAATTTGACGGGCATGATTTCATCAAGGAGGCCGTCGACAAAGGGGCTGTTGCGGTCATTGTTTCTCAAAAGACCGCCGGTTTTGCGGGCGTTCCTGTCATTCGCGTGCGCGATACGACCCAAGCTTTGGGGCAGATTGCGGGTTGGCACCGCCAACGATTTGATATTCCGGTGATCGCGATCACAGGGAGCACGGGCAAGACGACGACCAAAGAGATGGTAGCATCTGTTCTCGTCAGGAAATATAAGGTTTTAAAGAATGTCGGGACGGAAAATAATCAATACGGGGTCCCGTTGACCCTTCTCAAGCTTAATTCTTCGCATGAGATCGCTGTCCTTGAGCTCGGCACCAATCAGCCCGGAGATATCCGATGGCTGGCCCGGATTACTCGCCCGACGGTAACGATCTTCACGAATATCGGGGAATCCCATTTGGAAAGGTTAAGGTCGCGCGCGGGCGTTTTTCGCGAAAAATCCCAGATGATCAATTACATGGATTCGCGCGGACTCGTCATTTTTAACGCCGATGATCCTTATCTGCGGGGTTTGGCAAAAAAAAGAGGCCGAAGAAAGATCATCCGTGTCGGGTGCAGCAGCAAGGTTGCGTATCAAGCCGTCAATGTTTGTGCCAAGAATAACTGCGGCGTTCAGTTTCAGGTCAACGGTTATCGGTTCTCGCTTCAGACCCCGGCCATCCACAATGTTTACAATGCATTAAGTTCAATTTCTTGTGGTCGGGCCTTTAAAATTCGTTATAATGATATCGTTGTCGGCTTAAGCCGCTTTAAATTCCGGGGCGGCCGCCAGGAAATCAGGAAAATGGGGCAGATGTGGCTGATCAATGACACGTACAATGCCAATCCTGTTTCCTTTAAAAGCGCGATTAAAACTCTCGATGCGTTGCATGTCCGCGGCCGGAAAATCATTGTTTGTGCGGACATGCTTGAATTGGGCCCGCAGTCAAGGAAACTACATGAGTCGATCGGCAGGGAGATCGCGCAGTCAACGGCGAATGTAGTCGTGACGATGGGCAGGCAGGCCCGGTATATCGCGCAAGCGCTCCGTCGTTTATCGAGCCATGTTATCGCGCGGCATAGCAGCGATTTGAAGGATGTGGAACGGCAGCTTAACAGGATTTGCCGTCCCGGGGATGCGATCCTCGTCAAAGGATCGCGGGGAATGCATATGGAAAGAGTTGTCGCCTATCTGGAAAAACATTTTAAATAAGATCCCGCACCCGCATGCTTTATTACTTGTCTGAATTCCGTTTTATTTTTTCCGGCCTCAATATCTTCCGGTACATCACGTTCCGCACCGCGATGGCAGGATTGACGACCTTTCTTCTTTGCATCGCTCTCGGCCCCTTTTTTATCGAGAAGCTGAAGAAGATGAAGATCCGGGAGATCGCGAAAAGGGATGATTGCCCGGCCCTCGATCCCTTTCATCACACTAAAGAAGGAACACCCACGATGGGTGGTGTTTTTATCATTATCAGCATTCTGCTCTCTGTTTTTTTGTGGGCGGATCTGGGGAACCGCTACATTCTTCTGACGGCATTTACCTGCGCCTATCTTGCGATCTTGGGATGGGTCGATGATTATGTTAAACTGACCCGATCAGGCAAGAAGAGAGGATTGACCAAACGCACGAAATTGATCTGGGAGATCCTCTTAGGATGTTTTATCGGCAGCTATGTTTATTTTAATCCCGACACTCCCACGCAAATGGACCTCCCGTTCTTCAAGGACATTATCATCGATCTGGGGATTTTTTATATTCCCTTTGGCGCTTTGGTCGTGATCGGAACATCCAATGCCGTTAATCTTACCGACGGGCTTGATGGATTGGCGATCGGCTGCGTGTTGATGGTCGGGTTGACCCTCGCCGTGCTCAGCTACATCACCGGTCATTTAGCTTTCAGCGCGTATTTGTTCATTCCCTATATTCCGGGAACCGGCGAATTAGCCGTCTTTTGTTCCGCCATCATGGGAGCGAGCTTAGGGTTTTTATGGTTCAACTGTTATCCGGCAACCGTTTTCATGGGAGATGTCGGGTCGCTGTCTCTCGGCGGCACGCTGGGCGTGATCGCTGTCTTGATCAAGAAAGAGTTCTTGCTGGTCATTATGGGCGGTATTTTCGTCCTGGAAGCCACGTCGGTCATTTTACAGATCTGGTCGGTCAGGGTGCGCGGCAAGAAGCTGTTCAAAATGTCTCCTCTGCATCATCACCTGCAATTGTCGGGCTGGAATGAATCCAAGATCATCATCCGGTTCTGGATCATCGCGATCGTTCTGGCGCTGATAACCCTGATGACGCTGAAAATCAGATAGGAAGCTGAAATAGCCTGCCTCATGAATATCAAAGGAAAACGAGTCACGATCGTCGGAGGAAAGCGGAGCGGGATGGCTTTGGCGCGCCTGGTGACTGCTCTCGGCGGAAAAGCCAAGATCTCGGAGTTGGGCCCAGAGGAGAGCTTTCCCCACGAGTTCAGGGATTGGGCCAAGCAACAAAATGTTGTTTTGGAATGCCAGGGCCATAGCCGGGCGTTCGTTGAGGACAGCGATATCGTCGTTGTGAGCCCGGGCGTGCGTTTTGATGCCCCGCCGGTCCAATGGGCCAATGAGAACGGCACTCTTGTTCTTGGCGAGGTCGAATTCGCTTCGCAGTTTTGCGATAAGCCGATCATTGCTATCACTGGAAGCAACGGCAAGACGACCGTATCCACCTTGATCAGGGATATGATCGTGGCGGCCGGCCATAAGGCGTGTTTGTGCGGCAACATTGGTTCTCCGTTGGCCGGGTTTGTTCTTGACTTAGCTCAGACCGATTATGTTGTTCTCGAGATCAGTTCTTTTCAGCTGGAATCCGTCCTTGATCCTGTTTCGCCGTTTCGCCGGGCTTCCGCCCAAGATCTAAGAGTCAAAGGTTTTCAGCCGCATATTGCGGTACTCTTAAATTTTAACCAGAACCATCTCGACCGTCACAAGGATCTGGAGGAATATTTCCAGGCCAAGATGCGTCTCTTTTTGAATCAGGATCAAAAAGATTTTGCCGTTCTCAATGCTCAAGATCCCAAAATGGCGGAGGCGGCAAAAGACATTAAATCCTGGGTTGTTTATTTCAACACGGGTGCGCCGGGGGAGAAGGCGCGGAATCCAAACCATTTAGCCGTTTTGGAAGTGGGGAGGATCCTTGGGATCGATGATGATTGTTGCGAAAAAGTTTTCCGGGAATTCAAGGGGGTGGAACACCGGTTGGAGAGCGTGCGCTGCCTCGATGGCATTGATTTCATTAATGATTCCAAGGCGACAACGGCCGAAGCGGGGATGTGGGCGCTGCAAAGCCTGAACCAGCCGATTCTGATGATTTGCGGCGGCCGCGATAAGAACATTGATTTTTCGGTTCTGTCAAAGATCGTTCAGCAGAAGGTCAAGCGGATGTACGCGATCGGCGAAGCGAGAAAGAAAATCCGTCAGACATTCGAAAAGCTTGTTGATCTTCAGGAATGCTCGACGCTGGAGGAGGCCGTTCTCCAGGCTCGGCAAAGCGCCGCCAAGGGCGATTGCGTTCTTTTGAGCCCGATGTGCGCGAGCTTTGACATGTTCAAGGACTATGAGGACCGCGGGCGTGTTTTCAAAGACATTGTCCGTCGGTTAACATGACATGCGTGATATCCGTATATCCATCGCTGTTATCGTAACGCTTCTGATCAGCCTCGGGATCATTATGATCTACAGCGCGAGCGGTATTTATGCCTTGCAGGAGCTTGGAGATAAAACGTATTATCTTGGCCGGCATATCCTGTTTCTTTGCATCGCGCTTCTGGCAGCGCTGGGCACTATGGCGATCGATTACCGGATTTTAAAACAAGCGGCCAAACCGCTGTTGATCGTTGCGATCGTTCTTTTGGTGCTTGTTCTTGTTCCCGGTATCGGCAGGGCCAGTTTCGGCGCTCGGCGCTGGTTTAAAATCGGGTTTTTCAATTTTCAGCCTTCCGAATTCGCCAAGTTGGTGATCTTGGTCTATTTGGCGGATTTCCTGTCGCGAAAACAGAATAAGATAAGAAATTTCTGGGAGGGATTTTTCCCCTTGATTATGGTCCTGTGCGTGCTATGTGCCTTGATTGTCAAGCAACCCGATCTGGGAAATTCCTTTTTGATTGCCATAATGATTTTGATCATGATGTTTGTCGCCGGAGCGCGGATCCTTCACTTGAGTTGCTTGGCCTTATCCGGCGTGCCGCTTTTGGTCTTTCTTGTTGTCAGCGAGTCTTACCGGCTACGCAGGATTATCGCGTTCATCGATCCCTGGAAAGACGCGCAGGGCGTAGGGTTTCAGCTGTCTCAATCCCAGATCGCTTTGGGATCAGGCGGGATTTTCGGGGTCGGCTTGGGCCAGAGCGTTCAGAAGCTTTTTTATCTTCCGGCGGCCCATACGGACTTCATTTTATCGATTGTTGGTGAAGAATTGGGGCTGCTGGGAACGCTCGCGGTTGTTATTTTATTTTCCGCATTGATCTGGCAAGGGGCCCGTATCGTTAAACGCACAACCGAACCGTTCGGTTATTTCCTTGCCTTTGGCATCGTGATGCTGATCGGGCTTCAGGCGGTGATCAATATCGGGGTGAGCATCGGGGCGTTTCCGACGAAAGGATTGCCTCTGCCGTTCGTCAGCTACGGCGGGTCGGCATTGATTTTTAACATGATCGCGGTGGCCTTGCTGATGAATATTTCGCGGATCGAGGACCTATGAGGATCGTGATCGCAACGGGAGGTACGGGAGGCCATCTTTTTCCGGCGTTCCAAGTCGCCGAAGAGCTCAAGCGCAGCGGGCACGCGATCTTGTTTTTGGGTGCCTTTCGTCGGGCGCAGGAACAAATGCGCGCAAGCGGGTTTGCGTTTGAAGAGCTCGGAACAAAGGGTTTTGTAACATCGTCGCTGTCAAAAGCTTTTGGGTCCATGATTGCGATGGTTCAAGGGATCTTCAAGGCTTGCGGCTGTTTGCGGCGTTTTAAGCCGGATGCCGTGCTTGGTTTCGGGGGCTATGGGGCTTTTCCGGCCGTCGCGTCGGCCATTCTCCTGAGATATCCGGCGATGATCCATGAGCAGAACGCTGTTCCGGGCCGGGCCAATAAGATCCTCGCCAAGTTCGTGAAAAAGATCGCGATCAGCTTTCCTGCGGCCGCGCGTTATTTCAATGAGCACAAAACCGTTTTGACGGGTTGCCCCTGCCGTCTTTCCCAGCGGCCGATGGATCGGGCCGCTATTGTCCGCGCGTTCGGCTTGAAGGACAATAAAACAACCATTTTTGTTTTTGGCGGCAGTCAGGGCAGCCACAGCATTAACGAAGCGTTCGCGGCGTGCGTGCCATCCTTAAGGGAGATCCTGGATTTTCAAGCGATCCATGTTTCCGGGAAAGACGACTATTTGAGCCTGAAAGACAGGTATAATGAATTCGGAATACCCTTTGCGTTATTCGATTTTTTGGATAAGATGGAAGAAGCCTATCATATTGCTGACGTGGTGATTTCCCGATCAGGCGCTGCGACCGTCAGCGAATTAGCTCATTTTCGATTACCGTCGATTTTAATCCCGTATCCGCATGCGCAGGGGCATCAACGGGAGAATGCGTCTGTTTTGTGTCAGGCGGGCCTCGCGCAAATGATCGAAGAGCGGGATGTGACCGTTTCTAAAATGAGCGAAGCTATTTTAAGAATCTTGAAAGATGGGAAAAATATCAACAGAAAATTTGACCAGATTTGTTTTCCGGATGCGGCGCAAAGATTGGCACGGGAGGTTACGGGCTTAGCGCAATGAAACAGAAAGCGACCCTTCTGGCTTTGATCCTCTTGATGGCAAGCGCGGTTCCCGTGTGTGCGCAGGAGTGGAAAGAATATAGCCGCCAGCATTTCATTGTTTATTACAAAGAAGCTCCGCTCGATTTTGTTAAAACGGTTGATAAAGCGGCGGAAGATTATTACGTCGAGATCTCCGAAAACCTCGGGGTTACCCGGGACAAAGGATGGTCCTGGGAGAACCGGGCCAAGATTTATATCTATAATAATGCGGATGACTATGTGGCCTCTGCCCGGCAGTCAAAATGGTCAAGCGGCGCAGCTTCGACTAAGGAAAAAACAATCCGAACGTTCCCTTCGGCTCACGGTTTTTTTGATTCGACGCTGCCGCATGAATTAGCGCATATCATTTTTCGCGAGTTTGTAGGATTTCAGGCTGACATTCCCTCATGGTTCGAAGAGGGGGTCGCCATGCATCAGGAAAAAGCGAAGCGGTGGGGGGCGCATGATACCGTCCGTAAAGCGATGAAGGACGGGACATTTCGCCCGCTCAGCCAATTAACCATGACGCGTTTGAGATATGGCACCGGACGGGACCTGATCAATCTTTTTTACGCCGAAGCGGCCAGCGTTGTCAATTTTATGATTCATGAACTGGGAGATCAGCAGTTTATCCGGTTATGCAAGAAATTAAAGGACGGGGAATCTTTTGCTTCGGCCTTGGATTCGGTGTATGTCAGATTCAAGACTGTGGATGACTTAAATGAGGCGTGGGTGAAATATCTGAAAAATGAATAAACATTACCATTTTATCGGTATTGGCGGCATCGGGATGGGCGCTTTGGCGGCATTGTCGCTGGATAAGGGATGTTCCGTGAGCGGGTCGGACCTTCGCAGCAATCAGGTGACGGAGCGCTTAAAAGAGCGCGGCGCTGTCATTTATACGGGTCACAGGGCTGAGAATGTCCAGGGAGCGGACTGCGTGGTTTTTTCATCGGCCATCCGCAGCGATAATCCCGAGTTGGCCGAAGCTCATCAGCGCAAAATACCCGTCATGCAGCGCGCCAAGCTTTTGGCGGAATTGATGGAGGGGTATATCGGCATCACCGTCGCCGGGGCGCATGGAAAAACCACGACAACCTCCATGATCGCCAATTTGCTGGTCAGGGCCGGCCTGCAGCCGACGACGGCGATCGGAGGGATCGTTACGGGAACGCAAGCCCATGCCGAGCTTGGAACCGGCAAGTATTTTGTGACGGAAGTCGATGAGAGCGACGGGTCATTCCTGTATTTTAAGCCGCGATATTCCGTGATCACAAATATTGATTTTGAGCATGTTGATTTCTACCATGACTGGCAGACGATTCTTGATACGTACCGTCGATTTATTAGAAGAACTGAAGAAGACGGGGTGATTTTTGCCTATGGGGAGGACGAGCGATTAATGGATCTGCTGCAAAAGAGCGGGCGGCCCTACAAGACATACGGGTTTTCCGATCAGCATGATGTTTATGCTTCGAACATTTCCTTCGACCATTTCGAGTCCCAGTTTGATGTTTTCATAAACGGCGAGAATTCCGGTCGGGTTATTCTGAAAGTTCCCGGACGGCATAATGTGGCCAATGCCTTGGCTTGTATCAGCGTCGGCCTCGAGCTTTCCGTCGATTTTAATGTCATAAAAGAAAGTTTCAAAGGCTTCTGGGGGGTTCAGCGGCGGTTTCAGTTAAAAGGCCAGGCCAACGATGTCTGGGTCATCGATGATTATGCGCATCATCCGACGGAAATACGTGCGACGCTGGAAGCGGCGCAATCGTTCAAGCGGTCGCTTGAAGCTGCCAACGGAAAAGAGAAGGCGCGAAAGCTGATCGCCATTTTTCAGCCGCACCGGTATTCGCGTGTCCAGGGACTGCTGGAAGAATTTGCCGCGAGTTTGGCCGGCAGCAGCGATCATGTGATCATTACGGACATCTATGCGGCCAGCGAAAAACCGATCGAAGGGGTCACGTCGGAAAGGATCCATGAGCGCATCCGTCTGCTCACCGACAAGCCGTCGTGTTATCTTCCCAAGGACAGAATTGTTGATTATGTCTTGGACATTGTTAAGCCGCGGGATATAGTAATAACTTTGGGGGCCGGCGACATTACGCGCATCAGCGATGATCTGCTCGAAGCGTTAAAAAGTTCCCCGGCCGTTGCGGATAAAATCTTATAATGGATCTTCCGGTTGAAAAATTAGGTCGTATCGGCGTGCTGATGGGCGGGGTCTCTTCCGAGCGGGAGATATCGCTGAAATCCGGCCAGGCTATTGTTGAGGCGCTTGGCCGCCGGGGTTGCGAGGTCGTTGGGCTGGATATTACGGACGGCGAACCGGAGGCGATTCGTTCTCTATTGGAGAAATCCGGGATTGATCTGGCTTTTATCGCCTTGCACGGGCGGTTGGGCGAAGATGGAACGATCCAATCTATTTTGGAGGATGCCGGGATCCCCTACGCGGGATCAGGGGTTGAAGCAAGCCGTTTGGCCATCAACAAGGCTTTGGCGCAAGAGATGTTCAAAAAGAACGGGATCAAGATCCCTTCTTTTGTCGCGTTGTCCAGAAAAGATCCCATCGATATTCCCGGCGCTATTGAGGCCTTGGGAGGCTTTCCCGTTGTCGTGAAGCCTGCCTGTGAAGGATCCAGCATTGGCGTCAGTTTTGTCAGGACTTCTTCGGAGCTTGCGCGAGCGATCGAAGATGCCTGGCAATATGGCGATACGGCGTTGATCGAGCGCTACATCAAGGGCAAGGAATTGACGGTCGGCATTCTTGGAAGAGAGGCTCTTCCCGTTGTCGAGATCTGTCCGAAGCGTCCTTTCTTCGATTTTGAGGCTAAATATACGAAAGGCATGACCGATTATATTGTTCCGGCCCGTATTCCTCAGGACATTTCGGACGGGATCCAGAAGGCGGCTCTTGCGGCGCATAGGGTTTTGGGCTGTGAAGATATCTCGCGGGTCGATTTCATCCTCGCCGACGATCAATCGCATTATGTGCTCGAGATCAATACAATTCCCGGCTTTACAGCAACGAGTTTATTGCCCAAGGCGGCCCAGCACAGGGGCATTGGGTTTGACCAACTGTGCTATCAACTGATCGTGTTGGCATATGGCAAAAAAAGCAAAATCCAAAATATTACTTTTCGCCGTTAAGTTCTGGGTGGCGGCTGTTCTGGCGGTGCTGGTCGGATGGGCCGTGGGCCGGGGCGCAAAATATGTTTTGCGCAATAACGAGTATTTCCGGATCCATTCCGTGACCATTGATTCTTCCCTGGAGTTTGTCGATCAAGACGATTTAAAGCATCTGTTGGGCCAGAATATTTTTGCCGTTTATCTGCGGACGGTCCAGCGCGATTTGAGCAAAAAATATCCCCAAGCTTCGGATCTGAAGGTTGTCCGGCGGTTCCCGAACCAGGTCGCTGTCATTGCCAAGCAGCGGTTCCCGTTTGTACAGGTGCCAATCGACGGGAAGACGGTTGTTCTCGACGATCAGGGGGTTGTGCTTTCCGTTGATGACAAAGAAGAGAGAAAGTTTCCGCAGATCATCGGTTTACAACGGCATAGCCGGGAACCCGTCCGGGGATTGCCCTTTGACGGCCCGGAGATGAAGACGGCGTTGGCCATCCTCAAAGGCTTCCAAGCCGAGAAGAGCCTGTCTTCTTACCGCATCGAGAGCGTCCATGTGGAGAACATGTCCAAAGTCTATTTCACCTTGCAGGACAATCCGGATGTTATTCTGGATCAGGATAAGATCGCGCATGGCATGAAGGTCCTCAGCGTGGTTTTGTCGCAAGGCCAGCTGGATATCAGCCAAGTCAAATACATTGATTTGAGGTTCAACGAGCCGATTATCGGCAAGAAGTAACGGGGCGGGGAAGGCATGCTCAATAAAATAATAACTGAGAAATATTATTTCGGGATCGATATCGGAACGCAAAAGATCAAAGCGGGCATTCTGCGGATCAAGAGCCCTTCGGACATGGAGCTGATCGGCGCCTACGATCACAAAATCTTCGGGTTCAAGGACAACGCGGTCAGGGATCTGGCGGAGTTCTCCGAATGCATCCATGACACCATCCTTGAGCTGACGAAAAAAACGGGCATGAAGTTCAAAGAGGTGCAGTTGGGATTAGGCAGCGCGATGATGGAGGCGCGCCCGACAAAGACGGTCATCCCCCTGGTCGACCGCGGCAACAAGATCATTTCCAGCGCCGACATCAAAAAAGCGAATCATAATGCCCGTTTGCTGGGTATCAAGATGGATGAGGAGATCCTGCACGATCTTCCGCAATATTATAAAGTCGATGATATCAGCGTCACGTTGAACCCCCTGGGCCTCTATGGCCGGAAACTCGGCGTCCATTCTTTGATGATCGTCATCAATGCCAATTTGATCCGCAATATCACCAAAGCGTTCCACGAGGCCGGCTATGAAGTCGTCAATGTTTTCTCGAGCAGTTATGCGACTTCCGAAGTGGTCTTAAGCGACAGCGACAAGAAACAGGGGTGCGTTCTGGTCGATCTCGGGGCGCAGTGCACAACGGTTCTGGTGTTTCACGATGGGGTATTGCAATCCATGGAGAAAATCAGCGTCGGGGGCGATCATTTGACCCGGAGCATTTCCGAGAGCATCGGCGTGCCGTTCGAGCTGGCGGAAGAAATCAAAATCTCCTATGCCGTGACTTCGGGCTCCGACAAATATCGGGACGAGGAGATTCTAGTCAAGCGGGACGATGCCTACATTCCCGTCAAACGGGGAATGGTTTGCCAGGCGATCGAGCCGATCGTTGGAGAGATGATTGAGCGCATCCGTATGGCGGTTACGCGTTCCGGTTTGAAGGACAAGATCGGCAAGGGGATGACAGTGGTCGGAGGAGGAGCTTTATTGCCCGGTTTTATTGAGCGCATTTCTGAGAGCCTGCAGATGAATGTCAAGCTGGGGCAATTAAACCTGCCGTTGCGCAAGAATTTGAGCCATACGGCGCTTTTTTCGCCGGTCATCGGGCTGGCTCAGGGCGGGTTTAAAAAGACATTCCAGCATGTGCTGTTAGCCAATAATCATTTGCCCTGGAACAAGCGTATTGTCAGCAGGGTGAAAGACCTGTACCAAGAATATTTTTAGGTCCGCGATCGGTTGAAACGGTTATTTATTTTGGTTGCGCAGGCGGGTGATGTTGTAGCTGACGTCTTTGAGGATGCTCGTGAGCCGCTGGATGCCGTTAAAAATGTAAAGCATCCAGAAGGAATTAAGAAGCAAAAGCAGGACGATAATGGTGGTATTGATCGATTGCGTCATGACGGCGCGTTCCAGAGCCGATGCTTCCGAGATCTGGTAGTTCGTGTCGATGACGTTGAACATATTGACGAACCAGAACAGGAAGATCACGAACAGGACGATCTGGAAGAACATGAAATAAAAATGGCGCATCAGCCATTTCGCTGTCAGGTTATCCCAGTACCGGATCTTGTTCATCAGGTCGTTCAAGCCCATAACAACGCTCCTTAAGGGCATTCTATCGAACTCTTGGATGAAAGCAATGATTATTAGCAGTTTTTCATCCGTGCCATTAGCGTTTTGGGGGCTTTTTTAAGGGGCAGCAAAAAATATTTTTTTATTGTTTATCCGATACGGAAATTTATAATATGAGCATAGTTCCAAAAGCATCCGAAGGATGCCAACCTTTGTTTAAAGGCAGGAGATATGGCGCATAAAATCCTTGTTATCGACGATGACCGAACGGTCGTTGAGATGGTCAAAGCTGCTTTGCTGAAAAAACAATATGAGGTGTACACGGCGAATGACGGCAACGAAGGCCTGGAACAGGTCCGGAACTGCCAGCCCGATCTGATTGTCCTGGATGTGATGATGCCGTCCATGGACGGGTATGTGTTCATCCGCACGCTGCGGGCCCTGAGGGTGGTTGAGCGCCAGCCCATGCTGCCCGTCATTGTTATAACGGCTAAAGAAGAAATGGAAGAAGTGTTCAAATGCGAGGGGGTCAAGGAATATTTGATCAAGCCGATCGCGCCCCCTGAACTCATTCATAAAATAGAAACTTGCCTGGGCGCCAACAGATGATTTCTATCCCGGTATGATGGGGATGCTCCCAGGATCATCTTTCCAGAGTAAAGCCGCACAACCTTCTTGCCAATATCAAAATCGCTGATATAATACTGCACAAAAGTTACTGATAATATTTTTCATGCGCGCCTTACCCGGAGTTATTGGATGGGGTACTAGCGGGGATTATTTGTTTTTGTTTTGCATGCGCCTGCACCCTGAGTTGGTAGACGGGGTACTGGCGCAAATGTCTCTAAATAAAATATTATTGTCGTTTGCGCCTGCACCCAGGACTTGAACGAAGGGGTACTGGCGCAAATTGTTCTAAATAAAAATTATTGTAATTTGCGCCTGTAGCTCAATTGGATAGAGCATCTGCCTACGGAGCAGAGGGTTAGAGGTTCGAATCCTCTCAGGCGCACCAAAAGCCGTGGTGCTTACCTCGCTTTTCTTAGCTAGGGGTCCCGGCGCGCCAAATTCTAAAAGAGCACAAATGACGATGCAAAAAAAGCGTTCCCAGCCTTCCGAATCGCGCTCTCCCGCATCCTTGGGTCGATCTTCCCGATCAAAATATTCTTCCCATCGAATATCTTTTGAAAACGCCTCAAAGAATCCGCCTTTTTCCAAAGACGGTCCGGATTTTTTCCGGCACGTTGTGGACCAAATAGGCGACGAGGTCATGATATCGGACAGCCGGGCGCGCATTATTTTTGTCAATAAAGCGACGGTCCGGGGTCTCGGGTACCCTCTTAAAGACATTTTATACCGTCCGGTAACAGATTTCTTCCAGGAGAAAATAGGTTTTTCCAAATGGAAGAAAACATATTTTGACGAGATCAGAAAAAAGAAAAAACCGGCCGTCTATATCATCAACCGGCTCGTCAAGGGGGGCAAGGTCCGGACGATTGAAATCACCGCCGCGCATATGGTCTACAGGTCCGAAGATTACATCCTGACGGTCGGGCGGGATATCACCCAGCAGCTGGCTTTTCAAACCAGGCTGAAAGCGTCCGAGGACCGCTATCGGGTCTTGAGCGAACAGGCGGCCGAAGGCATTTTGATGGTCAATATGAACGGCATGATCATGTACGCCAACAAAGCGGCAGCGCAAATGTTCAAGATGCCGGTCTCAAAAGTCATCGGCACGCATTTTAGCGCCTATATGGAACGGTCGTCCTTGCCGAAAGCGCAAGCGTGTTTCAGCTTGGTCAAAGGCGGGGCCCCTTCGGTTTGCAACGATCTCGATATAAGGAGCAAGGATGGTAAGATCATCCCGTCGGAATTTATTGCTTCGCCGATTTTTATCGGCAAGAAAGTGACCCAGGCCCATGTGCTGTTCCGCAACATGAGCCAGAGGAAAGAAATGGAGAAGCTTGTCCGGGAATCGGAAAAGATGAAGGCCTTGCAGCATTTTGTCGCCGGGATGGCCCGCGAGATCCAGCACCCGCTCAAAGGCCTCGCGGTTCGTTCCCAGGGATTAATCAACAAATACCAGAATTGTTATTTTGAATATATCGGCTACAAGGAATTCAGCGACATCATGAAAACGCTGCGCACGATCAACGATCAGGTGAAATACTGCTATGAGACGACGGAGAAAATTGTTAGCCTCAGCCGAAGGAAGGCAAAAGTGGAAGGGCGGCACTGCGATGTTGACGCGGTGATCCGGGAAACCGTCAATCTTTTAAAACATTCGTTGGAATCTTCGGATATTGATGTTGCCTTAAAGATCAGTTCACATTTGCCTCGGGTGGCGATCGGGGCGTTTGATTTAGGCCAGGCCTTGAACAATGTATTAAGCAATGCGATTCAATCGTTACCCAGCGGCGGAGGGAAGATCCGGATCAAAGCGACCTGCCAAAAGGCCCGTTCCGTGCGCATTGATTGCCAGGACGACGGCATCGGGATCCCTCCCGAGGTTTTGGGCCGTGTTTTCGAGCCGTTTTTTACCACCAAATCCCATGGGCTGGCAAAAAGCTCAGGGCTCGGGCTTTCCGTTGTTTATTCCATTATCACAAGCCATCAGGGCGAAGTCATGATCAAAAGCGATGTCCATAAGGGAACTCTTGTGACGATCTTGCTTCCGGTTTATGGCTCTTTTAAACAATCAAAACGAAAATAGCCTGATGGAGAAATCCATTCTTCACCCCGAACATGCTTTCATGAAGGAAGCGCTAAGGCAGGCGAAGGACGCTTTCGCCAAAGATGAAGTCCCTGTCGGCGCCGTGATCGTTCGTGAGAATAAAATCATCGCCAGGGCGCATAACCAGGTGGAGATGCTCAAAGATCCTACGGCTCATGCGGAGATGATCGCGATTACCCAAGCCGCCAGCGCCTTGTCATGCAAATGGCTTTATGATTGCGCGATCTACGTGACTCTTGAGCCTTGCAGTATGTGTGTTGGCGCTCTTGTCCTGGCGCGCATCAAAACAATTTATTTTGGCGCTGCCGACCCTAAGACGGGAGCCTGCGGATCCGTCCTCAATATTGCTCAAAACAATCAGCTCAATCACAGCATGGATGTTTTTCGAGGGGTTTTAGAGGAAGAATGCGGGGGCTTGATAAGTCAGTTTTTTCATAAAAAAAGGGCAGAATTAAGGAAGGAGGGATAAATATAATTTTATATTTAAAATAAAGAAAGGAAGAAAATGATCATAAGATGCTGGAAACAAATAACTTAATCCCCAACTGAGAAATGGGGATTTTTTTTTGATACTTCGCGCGCATCTTGTTTTTTCGCTCTTATATAGTATATACTTCCTATTATGGGTGGGCTTTATTAGGACAAAGTAGGAAAGTCCTGCTCATCGAAAGAAATGAAAATATAGGATTTAGGATATAAAAGATGGCATTTAAAAGAAAAGTCATATATATTTCGATCGCTCTTTTTTGCTTATGTCCGGCTAATAGTTATGGGGAAGACCTGAGCGTAGAGAAAACGATTCCCATTATCACGGACATTGAGCAAACTGTCGGGCCGATCGTTCTCAGCGATCACGACAAGGCTGTTCAATATGCCCGCAATGGTGATTTGATCTCCGCTTATAGCTATATCCAAAAGGCCTATCATGAATACCCGGAAGATCCCGGGATCCTTGCCGACTATATCGCTATTTCGGCTTGGGCGGAGAAATATGAAGAGTCGCTGGCTGTTTATGATCAGAATTCCGGGGCTGATTTGCCGGATTCGGTATTGAAAGAAATCATCAAAGCTCTCAAAGAAGTCGGGCGTTATGCGGATGCTATTGACCTCTCGAAAGATGTTCTTCAAAAAGATCCCACCGATATAGATGTAAAGATCAACCTGATCTATGCCTTGGTCCAGACCGGGGATCTTGCATCTGCCCAGAACCTATTGAGCAAGGCCGTAGAGGACCATTCCGACGCATTGCGCTTGCAAAGTTTACAAGCGCTGCTTTACGCTTCCCAGAAACAGTGGAAGGGATTCTTTGATGCGATCGAACAGATCAAAAAAGAGGCCGGGGATTCTCTGCCAGCCGATATATTAAGCGATATGAACGAAGGGTTTTATCTGGTTTATGATGAGGCTATTGCCTTTGCCCGCCAGGATCAATTTAATGAGGCGTTAGGCCTTCTTGATCGGCTGGAGGTTTTTGAGAATAAATCGCAGCAGATCGCAATGGACCGCATTGTCATCTACATCTGGCAGGAAAATTTTGAGCAAGCCGTTTCGGATTATCAGCAGATGAATATCGATCAGGATCCGGCCCCGTATTTTCTTAAAGAAGTCGCCCGCGCCTATAAAAGATGCGATAAGGAGATCGCATTGCCGGAAAAGCATTGGCAATATATTGCTCCCTATGTTGAAGCCATCGAGGAACAAGAGTATGCGAATCGGGTCCAGTTGGCTTTTATCCGGTCGAATATGGAAGAAGGGGATACAGAAAAAGCTTTGAGTTTGATCGACGAGGTTTTAAAGGCGGATCCGCAGCAACAGGAAGCGATGTTCCTCAAGGCCGAAATTTATGATGCGACCGGCGAATATTGGAAGGCCGTGAAAGTCTATGACCAAATCCTAAAGATCTTTCCCGATAATCGTGCGGCATTCAACCTCAAACTCAGGAGCTTGATGGATCTCGGCGCGACAAGCATTGTTCTTAGGGAAGCGGAACAGCATCCCGATATTGTTGATGCTGTCGTAGTCGAGCGCGCGCGGACGAACGTTCCGATGCATGAGATCCGTTGGGAGGAATCGAAGTTGGCTTTGCAGAAGATCGACCAATTCCAAGAGGAATATGAACGCGCATCCTCGGAAAATCCGGAAGATGAAAAAGTGTCGGAGAATTATCAACGGGTTCAATGGGATCGGTTCCTGGCGCTGCGGCAGGAAGAGAAGATGCAGGAGATTGTCGACGCCTATGAGGCTCTTGTCCGGGAAGGAACAGAGGTCCCGCCATGGGTTGAACGGTCGGCGGCAGATGCTTACCTCTATCTCGAGAAGCCCGAAGAAGCATTGGAAATTTTTAACAGATTGGCCCAAACGGATCCATCGTTTGATGTGCAAATGTCGGTGTACTATACGCTCGTCGATCTGGGAAGGTTTAAAGAAGCGCAAGAGAAATTGGACCGGATCGACCAAGTAACGCCGGAGAAGATCATCGAGCGCGGGATTTTGCAAGATAACTGGCAGAAGGCGGACATTGCCTTCAACAAGGCGTGGTTGTTGATGTACCAGGACCGCTTAAGAGAAGCGGAAAAATATATTAAAGATGTGAAAAAAGTATCGCCGTTTAATACGGATTTAAGAACGGCGGAGGCCCATAATCATTTATATCGCGGCTGGAAACGCCGGGCGTTGGAAGATTTTAAAGCGGTCCGCACGATCGATGATACGCTGATATCCGCCCGTATCGGGTACGCCCGGGCGCTCAATGAGAACATGCAGAAAGAAGAGGCGCGGGAAGAGCTCAAGGCCATATTAGAGAAGAAGCCGACTAATAAACACGCGCAGCGCCTCCAACGCGCTTTTGAAGTGGAGGAAATGTCCACGGTGACGTTTAGCGGCAGCTATACGACTGAATGGCCAGGGGATGAAGAATTCACGCTTTCGCTGCGCGGAGATCAACCGGTCGGGTTTCATCATAATTTGTTCGCCGAGATCATCCGCCGCGAAACGAATCAGGTAGACGGCAACGAGATTGCGCGCAAATTCAGAATTGGGGATGAATGGCAGGTCAACAACGCTTGGCGCCTGGTAGGCGCTTTGACCGGCGATTATGAGGAAACTGATGAACTGGGATTTTTGGGGGAAGTCCGCTACCAGCCGGATGATCATTGGACCTTTGATTTTGGGTATGAATCCAATACGTTGGATATTCCTTCGCGGTCAAGAGCGGATGGCGTCGAGGCGGACCGCTACACATTGTCGGCCACTTATCGGGCCAGCGAAGTGTTTGATACGACGCTCGGGGTTTCTTATAAAGATTTTACGGATGATAACGAATATTTTAATTATTTTTGGAGGACGGATACAGCTTTGACCACGTCTGCTTATTGGAAAACGCGCCTTGGAACGGAATTCAGCTATGAAACTTTTGCCGACCAGGACGTCGGCTATTTCAGCCCTGAGGAAGTTTATTCGTTCTATCTCGTCCCGATGGTCGAACATACATGGTTCCGGCGCTATGACAAAGCCTGGGTCGACCGCATGTATGTCGGGGTGGGAAAAAAATGGCAGGATAATTTCGGAAGCAGCGACGTGGGATATATCCGTTATGAGCAGGACCATCAGTTCTCCGACACCAAGAGCTGGCTGATCGGGGCGACCTACAGCATGAACGAATATGACGGGGAAGGCACGGATGCGCTGAATGTTTACACGACGCTAAGGTTTAAGTTTTAACATTTCGTCATTCTGATACCCCATCGTTTAAGTATGGGGTAGAAGAATCTTGTCGGTCTAGATTCTTCGCTTCGCTCAGAATGACAGTGGTGAAAAGGTAAAATGATGAACAGAAAACAAAAAATCGGGATAGTGGCGCTCTTGGCGGCCGCCTTTTTCTTCGTATCACCGCCTGTTTTGCGGGCCTATGAAGGCACGATCATTCTCTGCTATCACGATGTGCCTAAAGAGGTCGATTTGGACAATACGGGGGTTGATCAAAAAAGCCTGATCGATACGATTGAATATTTTAAGATGCACGGGTATACATTTATCAGCCTCGACGATTTGATCCAATCCAAGAACGGGGATAAGGAACTTCCGGAAAAAACCATTTTGCTGACGTTCGATGATGCCTACGACAGTTTTTATGACTTTGTCTATCCGCTTCTGGAAGAATATGAGATCCCCAGCATGTTGGCGGTGGTCACCAATTGGATCGACGGAGAGAGGCCCGAATACGTCATGCATCCGCTGATGAATTGGGACCAGATCCGGGAAGTTGCCGAGAGCCCCTATGTCGAGGTTGTTTCGCATTCCCAGAATTTGCATACCGGCATCACGTACAATCCTCAGGGGAACAAAGCGGCGGCGGCCGTTAGCCGTGCGTTCGATACGCAAACGGGAACATACGAAAGCCGGGAGGCCTATCAGGAACGTGTTTATGCCGATCTAAAGATGTCCAAGGAGATATTAGAAAAGAAGACGGGGCAGGCCATTAGGGCTCTTGTGTGGCCGTATGGTCTTTATAACGAAATAGCTGTCGAAGAGGCAAAAAAGGTCGGGTTTCAGATCGGGTTTACTCTGAATGATAAGGTGGTTACGAAGAGCCCCTTTGATCAAATCAATCGGTTCCTGGTTTACGAAAACCCCCGGATCGTTGATTTACTTAAAGACTTGAAATTAGCCCCTAATCTGTATCCGCAAAACCGCATTGTTCAAGCCGACTTGGATATGATCTATGATCCCGACCCGGAGCAAACGGAAAGGAACCTGGGGGTTTTTCTCGACCGGATCAAAGACCTCCGGCCGACAACGGTTTATTTGCAGGCTTTTTGTGATGATCATGCGACGGGGAATATCCGTGAGGTTTATTTTCCGAACAGGATATTGCCGGTCAAACAGGATCTTTTCAGCCGCGTGGCCCATCAGTTGAAAACCCGTGCCGGAGTCAAGGTTTATGCCTGGATGCCGATGCTAAGTTTGGAACTTCCGGAAGATATGGCGCGCGACGACCTTTATGTCCGCGAATATGTTTCGGGAGAAACGCAGGTCACATCGGCGTGGTACAAACGCCTGAGCCCGTTCAGCGCCGAAGTCAGGGAGATATTGACCAAACTTTATGAAGATTTGGCGGTCTACGCCGGTATCGATGGCATTGTTTTTCAGGATGACGGTTATTTGAACAGCCGGGAAGATTTTCATCCCGATGCCATAAAAAAATATCAGGAAATTACCGGCCAGGATGAGTTGACGGATCCGAAGATGATCGATGCTGGCCAAACATCCGAATGGATCGATGAGAAGGTTACGGTGATCAATGCGTTGAGTGAGCATCTTCTCATGACGGTTGCTAAATACTGGCCCGAAATTGAATCGGCCAGAACATTGTATGCTCCTGTTGTCCTGGATGAATCGGCTATTGCGCGTTTTTCTCAAGATTACGGCCGGAGCCTTGAGCGTTACGATTATGTGGTCATTATGGCCTATCCGTATCTGGAAGAGGTCAAGAATCCCAAGAAATGGCTCAAAGAACTTGTGGCAGCCGTCAAGACGCATCCCGAAGGGATTGAGAAAACAGTTTTTAAAGTTCAAACGTTCGATTGGAAAAAACAAAGATGGATTAACAGCAAGATTGTCAACCAGTGGTTGGAGGCGCTTGTAGCTTCGGGGGCCCGGCATATTGCGTATTATCCGGACGATTATGTGAAGGATCATCCCCAAAAAAATATTATTCGTAGCATGATGTCTGTAGAAAATTTTCCTTATAAAAGGGACTGGAAATGATGCAGTTTATTTACAGCTTTGTGTTCTATTATCCGCTCTTCATGGCGTTTGTCCTGATGACCGGCGGGTTCTGCTATCATTTTTTCCGCGAGCGGCAAAATTATCCTGAAGTCTTGCCGGAAGAGCCGCTGGTGTCCATTCTCATTCCCTGCCACAACGAGGAAGAGTGCATCATTCAGACCATCGAGTATCTGGACAAGCAGGAATACAGGAATCTCGAGATCATTGCGATCAATGATGCGTCGACCGATAAGACCTTGCATCTTTTGAAAGGCCTGCAGAGAACGCGCCCGCACATGCGCGTCATCAATATGACGACCAATCAGGGCAAAGGCATGGGGCTAACGATGGCCTCGATGGCGGCCAAAGGGGAATATTTGGTCTGCATCGACGCCGATGCGCTATTGGATGCGAAAGCGATCAAGTTTTTCATGTGGCATTTCCTGAACTTCCCGAGGGTCGGCGCGATCACCGGGAATCCGCGCGTGCGCAACCGCACCAGCATAGTCGGGAAGATCCAGGTGGGAGAATTTTCATCGATCGTCGGGATGATCAAGCGCACGCAGCGCATTATCGGGAAGATTTACACGGTCTCGGGCGTTATCGCGGCGTTCCGCAAGTCGGCCCTGATGTCCGTCGGATTTTGGAGCAACGATATGGTGACCGAGGATATCGATATCAGCTGGAAACTGCAGCTGAAGTTTTGGGATATCCGCTATGAGCCGCGCGCTTTATGCTGGATCCTGATGCCGGAGACGGTCCGAGGGCTCTGGCGCCAGCGATTGCGCTGGGCGCAGGGAGGAAGCGAAGTTCTGCGAAAATACGGCCGGTCCATGCTGGATTGGGCGCAACGGCGGATTTGGCCGATCTATTTCGAATATGTTTTGAGCGTCTTATGGGCGTATCTTTTTACGCTGACCATCGTGATGTTTTTTCTTGATAAAATCATCGATTTGCCGCCCGGGATTGAAGTCCGGAGCATTTTTCCCGGATGGACGGGTGTTATTCTGGCGATCGTTTGCCTTTGCCAGGTCTTGATTGGGCTTCTCATTGACAGCCGATTCGAGAAAGGGATCACCAAGATGTTCTTCTGGTTGATCTGGTATCCCGGTGTTTATTGGATCTTGAACGCTGCCGTTACGATCATCGGGCTGCCGAAGGCGCTCTTGAAAAAGAAAGGGACTCCTGCCGTTTGGGAGAGCCCGGACCGGGGATTTTAGAGGAATGTAAAATGGAAAAATGGGAAAAAGAGTTACGAAAAAGACGGAAATTTGATGACCTGATCATCAATAGGCCGGAAGCCTTGAAAGTAACCCGCCGGCGTATCGAGTTCAGTTTAACGACCCTCGGCTGGGCGATCTGGATTTTTCTTTGCCGGCCGCTCTTGATCATCCTGTTGTGGTTGGTCAGCTTCCGCGTGTTTTTCCGCCACATGGTCGACCTGGGCGGTCTCATCGGCCTCCAGGAGTTGAAATTCGTTTATATCTCGGTCATTATTTTTATTGTGTTCATGATCCGGGGATGGAGTTTTTATAACAAGGTGCGTTTTGGCAAAAAGACCCGGAGAAAGTTTGTCCGGGGAGTTTCTGAGAAAAGGCTGGAAGAGTATTTTAAGCTACCCGACGGCAGCGCGCATCAGCTGCAGAACATGAAAGCTATCGACATAGAATTTCTCGATAAGCATCAATTGCATATCAGAGATGCGGAGAGATCCTCGGCCCGCTTCCACGGGCACTTCAAACCCTCGTAACATCCTTCACAGATGTAAATGTACTTCTGTCTTTACACGTCCTGAAAAGTCTGGTATAAAGGAGCGTTCTCATTGTATTTTGCTCCGCAAACAGGGAAGAGGTGGCGCCGGTTTTTCGAAGGGCGTTTATAGTAACCTTAAAAGTCGCCTCTCTTTCTCTCGGATCCTTGGGTTAATTTGCTTTGCGGTGTAGAGATGGCGACGGCTTTTTCTGAATAAAAATTATGGTAAGCCTAACAGCCACCTCTCTTTTCTTGATCCTTGATAGATAGTTTTTTATATTGTGGAGAGGTGGCGGAGTGGCTGAACGCAACTGCCTGCTAAGCAGTTGTCCTGGTAACGGGACCTCGGGTTCGAATCCCGGCCTCTCCGTTTAGATACGAAGGCGCGTTCATAGAACGCGCCTGAGTTTAAATGGTATTTGGTTTTCCTTGATTTAGAGAAAACCAAATGCCGTACTCATTTAAAAAGGCGACTCGGCGCAAGAATGTTCTTGTGAGCGGGGCGCCTTTTTTATGCATATTTGCTTTTGAAAAAAAGGATTCGGTGGTAGACTTTCTATGAAAGGCTGTTTGAAGCATTTCATAAAAAACCCATGGCCAATGCAACTTCTAGAAATCATGTCGGGCTTCTGGCGATTGTGATCGTCGCGGTGATGGTCATCGGCATCGTTATGGCGAACCGCTGGCTCCAGGAACAGACCAGACAGATCACATCGGCGCCGGTTCCTGTTGCCGAAAAAGTTGCGCAGGTTTCTCCGCAAAAAGAACGGCCCAAAGTCGTTGCCGGCAAGGAAGTCATCCGGAAGACCCGCTTGTCTCCCGACCGAAAATATGAAATCAACATGTTTTATCAGGATGGGGTGGAGATCGCTCAGAATAAGTTTTCCCAAGGGGTGACGTATGATCAGGAAGGGCAAATCCCCGATGGAAAAGTGAAGTTTATCAACGAATCTAACGAGACGTACGGCGTGGAATATTACCGGAACCAGAAGCGGGAAGGTCCCGCCAAGGTATTTTACAGCGATGGCGTTTTAAAGCAGGAAGCGCAGTATCAATCCGGCAAGATCTTGACCAGTACGGAATATTATTATGACGGAACGGTGCGGATGGCCGAGGATTATACCGATGCCCGGCAGGGATCAGAGACCAAGGAGGCGGGGATCGGCAAGGTTTATTTCCGTGACGGAAAACTGAAATATGAATGGTATTTCACGGTCAAAGACCCTGTTGGGTTTAGAAAATCCTACGATCAAAACGGGAAACTGGTCGCTGAATTTTATTATGATGAATACGGCCAACCTGTCGGAAAGGATGGGGCGGTTACCGCCAGCAATGTGCCGTCAGCTCTCGGGGGAACGCCGAACGATCAGGGGCCAACCAGCGTCGGAAGCGGAGCCGTAACAGAAAGTTTCCCCAAGCAAATTTTGGTTCCCGCCAACTGATTTGCTATTTATCTTTTTGTGTTTTACACTTTTAATAGACAAGATTGATCAACGAAAAAGGCAAACTCATCGCAAGGTGAGGACCCCGACTTCGTTCCAAAACTTTCGTTTGGGAACTGCGTCGGGCTCGGCGGAGTCAAACGCTATTAGTATGTAGCGGCGCCGTGGCAAAGCTATAGGGCCCTGAAAGCCAGGGCAGCCAGTTGCCGGATCAAGCCAGGGACCGATCAGAACCCATCTTTTTCGTTGAGATGGGTTTTTTTGTGATCGTTTTGGCAAGAAGGGGCGCAAAATAATTGATATTCTCTTTTATGGCGAGTTTGGAATAGAGTATAATACTATTCAATCAGTGCTGTATCTTCACAAGGCAAATCGTATGAAAAAAAATTCTTGGAATTTTGCGGGGTTTACGCTGGTTGAACTTCTGTTGGCGGTCCTGATATTGGGGTTTACGCTGGTCGGGTTGATCCAGGTCTTCATCCGCTGTTCCGCGCTTTCCGAACTGTCTCAGAATAAAACGCTGGTTATGAGCGAGCTTCAGGGAAAAATGGAAGAGATCCGCAATTACGATTACGATTCCATCGCGACGGATTATGCTTCAGGCGGCACGCCGGGCCATACCTTCGCGTTGAGCCAGACGAACGGCATGGGCGTTATTTATATTGACGAGTTTACGGCAGGCGATGCTGATCTGTTGCGGATCAAGATCGTCGCCAGCTGGGAAGATAAATACGGCCGGATCATAGGCGGGGACTTTGATCTGGACGGCGCAGTCGGTTCCGGGGAGACGGTAGATGCGGAGGGCGATCTTTTCTCGATCGCCACCGTTATCAGTCTGATCGCAAAACGATAAGATTCAGGAGTATTACTTCGCAAAGGTTTTATGCATATGACAATGATCGATCAGCGACGGGTGAGCGGAAAAAATAATCGGGGTTATACGCTCATTGAAGTTTTGGTCACCGTATTGATCTTTGCCGTTCTTGCCGGGGCGATCAACACGGTGCTGCTGGTGGGAGAATCCTCCTGGCAGGTCAACAGCGTTCAAGTGGAATTGCAGCAGGAGCTGCGCAAGGCGATGGATTGGATGAAAGATGATCTGCGGGAGACATCTCCGAGCGCCATAACGGTTGGGCCCACAAGCGCGAATGGAACGGCATATACGTCCATCACTTTTTATTTGCCCAGCGGCGTTTCCGGGAACGTCATTACCTGGAGCGCAAATACGACACGGTTTGTGCTCGGCGGAACGGATGGCGATCAGCTTCAAAGGATCGAAGGCGGGACAACAAAAGTGATTGCCCAGAATATCACGACATTAGGTTTTACGCGACAACCGGGATCTCCTGACATAATCGAAGTCGCTCTTCAGGCTCAAAAAAACACGATAAAAGGGACTTCGATCACCGCAGATCTCACCTTTGAGATCCAGATGAGGAACTAAAATGATGACGATGGGTCGCAAGATAACATTTCTTTTGAGAATAGCGAATGAAAAAGGCAGCGTTCTGTTGACCACCTACTTATTGATCACGGTATTGTTGCTTCTGGGAACGGCCTTTTTGATTGCAAGTTCCAATGAGGGGAGGGCGGCGGAGTCCCAACGGAAAATCACGCAAGCATTTTATTTGGCCGAAGCCGGCGTTGAACGGATGATCTATAATCTTAAAAAGGACTTTTCGGCCGATGAAGACTGGTCTGACGACGAGATTAACGGATGGACATATGATTCGACCGATACCGATGCGAACGGGTATTTTCCTTTCCCTGATGCGTCAGATGCCGCTAATAATGCTTATCCATCGACAGTTCTTGGGGATGGTTCTTATTCAATTAGTCTGAAAAGTTCGGGATCGGACGATATCTGGATCCGGTCGACAGGAATGGTGGGCAGCATCAGACAGACTGTTCGTGTTTATGTCCGTATTGTCAGCCTCTCTCCGTGGGATAACGCGATTTTCGGAGGTTCCGGCTCTTCCGGCGGCTGGGTGAACGGGAATGTCAATGTGAGCGGATCGGTCCATATCCTGGGGGATGGCCTTGATCCGGGGGATAATGCCATCGATCTGGGAGGGACGGCAGAGCTTGTTCGCAACAATTATACTGGTTTAGACCCTCTGCTTAGAGCAAAGGTGCCGGCGCTTCCGACGACAGATGTTGGTGTTGATCTGGGGGTGGAGACTTTAAATGCGGAACTTCGCGTTAAAAGAGGCCTTGTGGGATTAAGCGGTTCTTCATCAGTGGGGGAACCCAATGTCGTTGGCAACACCACGAAAGAAAAGGTCGATGGGGTTTTTGTCACGGATGGATATAACGGAAATCAAGGGTCCGGTAACGTTTATTCCGATAACGGTTTTTCCAATGCCTATGATCTCGGCGATGCTGTCACATTCCCAAGTTTGAGCGATCCCTATCCGGATGATCCCAGTAAGGATTATTATGAATATTTCGCGGACAACGGGCTTGTCTTAACGAATGAGCTGGCGGCTGTAACTCCCGCATCAAGTTTTACCTTAGGGGATTGTGCCACGAATTGTGTCACGATGGACGGCGCGGGAAATATGACCGTCAAGGGGATGATTTATGTTCAGAGCAATAACAATTTGTCTCTGACTGGAGGAACTATTAATTACACAGGCACAGGGTCGATCCTGGTGACCGGGAATGCGACCATAGATGTTAATTTATATACGGCCGGCAATAACTCCTTTCCGACCAATATACTGGGAATTATGACCCCGAAGAATATCAATGTGGGAAACAGCGCTCAACGGGATGTGATGGGCCTGTTTTATGCCGAAGGAGAAGTGCGTACGGCCAAACAAACTGACCTGATGGGAACCATTGTTGCCAATCATTTCAATATTACGGACCAAGTTCCGAGTATTTATCAGGTCCCGAAGGCTGCTAAAAATCTTCCTCCCGGGATGATCGGCGGCGATCCCGTGAACTTGATCAAAGTTGTTTCCTGGCAAAAAATCGATAATCCGTAAGAACTTTTTTTGAATGGGTAATGCGTGAAAGGAACAGTCCCTGAGGACGGTTCCTTTTTTTGTCTAAAAACAGGTGCGGAAAATGGGTTTCTCGTTATAATAGCAATCTATGGATAGGAATTACGATGCCAAGATTGCCCAAGAATTAAAGCTGCATGCCGAACAGGTTGCGGACACGATCCGTTTGCTCGACGACGGCTCGACCGTTCCGTTCATCGCCCGCTACCGCAAGGAGGTCACGGGCAATCTCGACGAAGTCGCCATCACCAACATCCGCGACCGCGTGGGGCAGCTGCGGGAATTAGACAAGCGCCGCGCGACGGTCCTTAGCTCCATTCAGGAACAAGGCAAGCTCACCGATGAATTGAAAGAAAAGATCCTGGCCGCCCAGACCATGGCGGTCCTCGAGGATATCTATCTTCCCTTTAAACCTAAGCGACGCACTAAAGCGACGGTCGCCAAAGAAAAAGGGCTGGAGCCGCTGGCCAAAATGATCTTTGACCAGACCGGCATCGATCCCGAGAGGGAAGCGGTCCAGTTCGTCAATGCCGAGAAAAAGGTCGAATCGACCGACGAGGCATTGGCCGGCGCGCGCGACATTATCGCCGAATGGATCAATGAGGACGCGAATGCCCGGGCCCAGTTGCGCAAATTGTTCTATGACAAAGCGGTGATCACATCCCGCGTTATCCGCGGCAAGGAAGAGGAAGGCATCAAATTCAAGGATTATTTCCAATGGGAGGAGCTGGCGCGCAGCGCGCCGTCGCATCGGATCCTGGCGGTGCGCCGTGGCGAGAAAGAAGAGTTCCTCATTGTGCGGATTTTGCCGCCGGAAGACGACGCGATCGCGATCTTGGAATCGGCGTTTGTCAAATCAAAGAATGCGGACTCTCAGCAAGTTGGGGTGGCCGTTCATGACAGCTACAAAAGGCTTTTATCTTTGTCGCTGGAAACCGAGATCCGTCTGGAACTCAAGAAAAGGGCGGACCAGGAAGCGATTAGAGTTTTTAACAGTAATTTGCGCGAGCTGCTCATGGCGCCGCCGCTGGGGCAGACGAATGTCTTAGCGATCGATCCGGGTCTGCGGACGGGATGCAAGGTGGTTTGCCTGGACAGCCAGGGAAAGCTTGTTGCCAACGACACGATCTATCTTGCCCAGTCGGAGGGAGCGAGGGAAGATGCGGCGCAGACGATTAAAAGTCTTTGCAAGAAATTCTCGATCAAGGTCATTGCGATCGGCAACGGTACGGCCAGCCGGGAAACGGACCAATTTATCCGCAGCATCGGCCTGCCGAAAGAGATTCAGGCCGTGGTTGTCAATGAGAGCGGGGCGTCCATTTATTCGGCTTCTGATGTTGCCCGGGAAGAGTTCCCTGATCACGATGTGACGGTCCGCGGGTCTGTTTCGATCGGCCGGCGGCTCATGGATCCCCTAGCGGAACTCGTTAAGATCGATCCCAAATCGATCGGCGTCGGCCAATACCAGCATGATGTTGACCAGAATCTTTTGAAGCGGAGCCTGGATGATGTTGTCATCAGCTGCGTCAATCAGGTCGGCGTCGAGGTGAACACGGCGAGCAAGCAATTGCTGACCTATGTGTCCGGGCTGGGGCCCGCGCGGGCCCAGGCCATCATTGATTTCCGCAATGGCAAGGGGCCGTTTGTTTCGCGCGAACAGATCCGCGAGGTTCCGGGGCTCGGCCCGAAAGCCTTTGAACAAGCGGCCGGATTCCTTAGGATTCGCGACGGGAAGAACCCCTTGGATGCGAGCGCCGTGCATCCGGAATCGTATCCGATTATTCATCGCATGCTCAAAGATCTCGGATGTTCGGTCGAAGAGCTGATGGCCAAGGAGCAATTGCGCAAGCAGATCGACCTGAAAAAATATGTGACGGAACACGTCGGCCTGCCGACGTTGATCGATATCCAAGACGAACTTGCCAAGCCGGGACGGGACCCGCGCCCGCCGTTTCAGATCTTTAGCTTTAAAGAAGGGGTCATGACGATGGAGGATCTCAGCGTCGGCATGGCGCTGCCTGGCGTGGTCACCAATGTGACGGCGTTCGGGGCTTTTGTGGACGTCGGCGTTCATCAAGACGGGCTTGTACATATCAGCCAGCTTTCCGACCGGTACATCAAGGATCCGCATGAGGTCGTCAAAGTGCATCAAAAAGTCAATGTCAGGGTCTTGGAGATCGACCCCAAGCGCCGGCGGATCGCGTTAACGATGCGCAAAAAAGATTAAAATATTTTTTAATTCCTTCCTCTTTGGGGCATATGTTGATAAAATACATACCTACGGGATCGAAGAGCCCCGCGAGCCATGCCCTTGCTGTCTATAAGAGGCGGATGGGGATTCATTTAACAAATCTTTTTCCATGATCCAAGAATACACGCAACATCTGGGCGTTCTTTCCGTTGCGATCCACATCCCGCAGGCGCAGTCGCTCAAAGAAAAGCGCTTTGTTCTAAAAAGCCTGAAAGACAGAATCCGTCGGGAGTTCAATGTTTCGGTCGCCGAGCTGGACGGGCAGGAAAAGTGGCAGACGGCAACCCTTGGGTTCGCCATGATCAATGCGGACCAGCGCCATGTGGACAGTTGTTTTCAGAACATTCTTTCGTTTCTGGAGCGCGCGGGCGATTTCTTTATTTGCGATCACAGTGTTGAGTTTTATTAAGTTTATGTTAGAATAGCGGCGTCAAATTTACTCCGACCATTAATTCTTAAATTCGCGTCATGGCCTATCTTGTCTTAGCCCGGAAATACCGCCCGCAAACGTTCGATGAAGTCGTCGGGCAGGAGCACATCACTGATCTTCTGAAGAAAACCATCCAATCGAACCGTCTGACGCAAGCCTATCTGTTTTGCGGCCCGCGCGGGATCGGCAAGACCTCCTGCGCGCGCATTCTCGCCAAATCCTTAAATTGCGAAAAAGGGCCGACGCTCAAACCTTGCGGCAAATGTCCGGCCTGCACGGAGATCGCCAAAGGCACGAGCTTTGACGTTCTGGAAATCGACGGGGCGTCCAATCGCGGGATCGATGAGATCCGCGCCTTACGGGAAAACGTGAAATTCGCGCCTTCCTGCGGGCGCTATAAGATCTATATTGTCGATGAAGTCCATATGCTGACGGCCGAAGCGTTCAACGCGCTTCTCAAGACGCTGGAAGAGCCGCCGGAACACGTGAAATTCATCTTTGCGACAACGGCGCCGAATAAAATCCCGGCAACGATCATTTCCCGGTGCCAGCGGTATGATTTCAGGCGTATTCCGATGAAGGTACTGGTCGGATCGCTGGAACAGATCAGCAAGGAGGAGAAGCTTAAGATCGATCAGGAGGCGCTTTATGCGATCGCGAAAGCGGCCCAAGGAGGCCTCCGGGATGCCATTAGCATCCTGGACCAGTTGAGCGCCCTGAGCGACAAGGGCATTGGCGCGCAAGACGTCTTCTCGATGCTGGGCCTTGTCGAAACGCAGTTCTTGTTTGAGCTCGCGGATGCGCTGGGCCAAAAAGATTGCTCGCTGTGCCTTCAAGTGATGGACAAGATCCTTGATAAGGGCAAGGACGTCCGGCAGTTATGCCGGGATATCACGGAGCATTTCCGGCATTTGATGATCATGAAGATAGGCTCGCAATCGACGGAGGAGCAGCTGAGGTCGATCGGCAAGCTGATCGACTATCCGAATGCCCTTAAGGATACGCTTCTTGGCCAGTGTAAGAAATTCACGCTTAAAGAGATCCTGATGGCGATCGATGTTTTTATCGAGGCCCAGGAAACGGCGCGCATTATTGAATCCGTACGCATGCCCTTGGAAGTCGCTTTGGCGAAATTGACCTATCAAGGGGAAACGGCGAAATCCCCATCGGCGTCTCGCGGGGAACAGCCGGTGAGGGTTTTCGATGAAAAATCGCGAGGCCTCTCCCCGGCAAGTGTCTTGCGTGACAAGAAGGGCCAAGTGGATATTACAGGATCTTCCCCCCAGGCGGATGAAAGCGGAAAAGATCTTCCCAATGAGGAAGAGGATGAGCCTTTGGGGCTGGCCGATAAGAATGCCGAAGATTTGGACGTATTGGCCGCTCAAGAATTTGGGCATGTGGATGAGCCGGAAGAAACGGATTTGGACCTGCCGAAGATCAGAAAGGCGTGGGATGCCCTGACCCATGGGGTCAGCCGCGAGCGCATGTCGATCGCTACGTATTTGCAAAGCGGGGTTCCGTATACTTTTACCGATAAGACCCTGACGATCGGTTTCCCTCCGGAATGCCATTTTCAAAAGGATACGTTAGAAGATAAACGCAATATCGAATTTGTTGAGCGGGTGTTTTCCGAGAAGTTGAAAATGCCGATCATCGTCAAATATTTGATCGTGACCGACGGCAATCCCCAGGAAGAGGCGGAGAACGTCAAGGAGGTCATTGATTCTTTCCACGGGAAAGTGGTCAACCGGTGGCACGAAGGGTAATTTAATCATTAGGGGGAGGGCGTGTTGTGGGTTATGGGGCGAGGGTGAGGATGAGATTGGGATCCGGCCTCATTCCCGACTCATAACGCACAACTCAATCTCACCCCGATTCTCTAGTGAGTTATGGCTTATCCCAGATTAATCCAAAATTTGATCGAAAAGCTCACCAAGCTTCCCGGCATCGGCCCGCGCAGCGCCGAACGCATTGCCTTTTGGCTTCTCAATCATCCCAGAGAAGAGGCAAATGCGATCGCCAAAAGCATCGTTGAGCTTAAGGACGGCCTGATGTTCTGCCGCATATGCAATAATTTGAGCGATACCGAAGTCTGCATGATCTGCAGCGACACGGGCCGGGATGAAAAGACGGTTTGTGTGGTTGAAAATCCAAAGGATGTTCTGGCCATCGAGCGCTCCGGAGCGTTCAAGGGGCATTATCATGTTTTGCTGGGGGTCATTTCTCCCGCCGATGGGTGCGGCCCCGATGACATTAAGATCCCGCAGCTTATCCGCCGCGTGCGCGAGCAGGATGTCCAGGAAGTCGTGATCGCGACCGATCCTGACAATGAAGGCGAAATGACGGCTCTTTACCTGATCAAGGAATTAAAACCCTTGGGGGTGAAGATCAGCCGCATCAGCGTGGGGATCCCGATGGGAGGGTCCTTGGAGTACGCTGACATGTCGACGCTGGGGATGTCGATGATGACGAGGAGGGAAGTGAAGGAGTAGGAATTTAGGCGATTTGATTCATTGACTTTTGAAGATTTTTAATTATAATCCATATAACGTTTTCCCCTGTTCTTTATAGTGTCCCTTGTTTTGGAGAGAATTTTAAAAGAATATTCCCCTGCACCCAGCAAGTTATTTGAAGGGGTGCTGGGGATTAAAATTTCTCCGAAATTTTAATCCCCTGTAGCTCAGCTGGTAGAGCAAGTGGCTGTGAGAGTTCCGCCGAAGGCGGAACGAGCAAATGGATGAGGGCAATGGCAAGAAAAGATACGCGGACATACAAAGATCGCCGGCAATATTTAATTGCTGCTGTCCATAAAAGACGTAAGAAAATGAGACAGAAAGCAGTTGAATATAAGGGTGGTCGATGCCAGATTTGTGGTTATGACCGCTGTATCGAAGCCTTAGAGTTCCATCACCGAGATCCTGATCAAAAGGATTTCAGTGTTTCGAGTAAAGGTTATACTCGAAGTTGGACTAAGGTACGAGAAGAGATCGATAAATGTCTTCTTGTTTGTGCCAATTGTCATCGTGAAATTCATGCTCAGACGCAGCTTCCGGCGGAAACGCCGGTTGAAACAGCAGGCTAATTCAGGGAAGCCCAAACCGGGAAACCGGCGGGTAATCCTGAGCGAAGCCCTGATCCTAAGTGTTCAGGGAACGTGCAGAGACTTTACACCTGCCACCGTAACGTTAAGCCGACGGTGAAGAGAAAGTCCACTTCCGTTAGGAATAGCGGGTCAAGTGTAACCACTGGGTCCGAGGTTCGAGTCCTCGCGGGGGAGCCATTTTGGACGACCATGCGCAACAAGCGCTTGATCGTTAACATCAGCCCCGTTTCGGAGTAATTCCGGAACGGGGTTTTTGTTTTTTACGGCGGTTTGGCTGTGTTCGCAGTCGTGGATATCGGCCTGCAGGGTTTGTTCAGGATCGCCCAAGTACATCCGCAGGTCAATTACGTCGCTATGGATCGTAATCTCTTTTATAAGGGCGAATATGAGGCTTTTCTGGGCATCCGCAGGGGCTTTGTCGAGGTATTCCAAGGCGAACTGCAGGGTTTCGTGGAGGTAATTGGCCGAGTTGGCCGTCATGTCGTTGGCCGACTTTTGTGACCGAAGTTTGGTCAGCTTGTCCTCGAGCATTATTATTTGGTTATCTATTTCCGACATCTTGTTTTTATAAGCTGGGCCTTGCGTTACGGTGCCGGTCATGGCCAGATCCAGCAGGGTCTTGGCTTCGTGCTGGCAATCGTTGAGTTTGGCTTCGGTTTCTGCGATCATGGTGTCGATGCGCCCGGCCATGAGCTGGGCTTCGCGCATGGCATCGCCGATGCCTTTGATGATGATATCCCGGTTCTGGGAGGCTTTCCGGAAGTATCCGATCAGGGCCCGGTCAAAGACCGGGGCCGGGATGCCCAGTTCATTGCATCCGAGTTTTTGTTTCGACCTGCCGCAGATATAGTAATGAAACTTCTTTCCATCCCGCCCCTTGTTGGAGGCCGATATCAGGTGGCTTCCGCATTTCCCGCACTTGAGCAGTCCGCTCAATAAATAATTATATGTTTTTGGTCTTCTGCTGAATCCATGGCCGGGTAGTTTGGCTTTGACGATTCTATTGGCCTTCTCCCAGATCGCGGGTTCGATCATCGCTTCGTGATTTCCTTTGTGAAGTTCATTGGCGTAGAGGATGTACCCTTTATAAAAAGGGTTTTTGATGACGGATGACAATGTCTGTTTGCGCCAGACTTTGCCGCGGCAGGTTTTTACGCCTTGCCGCTCCAGCTCTTGGCCGATCTCCATGAGCGATTTGTTGTTGGCCGCCATTTCCCAGATAATCCTGAGTTTGGGCGCGAGTTCCGGATCCAGAACAACTTTGTGAGGTTGTCTGCCGTTTGGCAGGCGTTCGCCGTCTTTTTCCAGTTTATAACCGTGCGCCAAGAAACCGCCGACCCATTTGCCTTGGCGTACGCGGGCGATCGCGGAGGCTTTCACGCGTTCGCCGGTCAGCTCGCGTTCGAACGCGGAGAGGATGCCGAGTATTCCTATAACCACGCGGCCGATCGCGGTGGAGCTGTCGAGGTTTTCTCTTACCGAAATAAAATCTACTTCTTTTTCGCGGAATAAATCGATGAGGGCATAGAGGTCGCGCGTATTGCGCGTGAGCCGGTCGAGCCGGAAGAAAATTATGCCGTCAATTTTCTTCTTTTGCCTTACGTTCTCAAGGATCAGCTGTATTCCCGGCCGGTTCAAATCTTTTCCGGAATAGCCGTCATCGTTGACTATTCCGTTCTTTCCTATTTCTCCAAGTTCATAGCCGAACGCATCGAGCATGTTTTTGCAGTGATGCGCTTGCGCGTCCAGTGTCGTGAAATCGCCCTGCGCCTGATCGTCGGTCGAGCACCGGGTGTAGATCACGAATCGTTTCTTTTCTTTTGATCTAATTATTTTTGTCATGCCGGTCATTCAAACTCGTTTTTTGCATTGCGACCCAACCCTATAATGGAAGCTGTCACAAGTCAAGCTATAACAACATCTTAGAGCCTTTCTGCGCGGAGATCGCAGACGCTTGCTCCTATTAGCTATATACGAAGATTTCCGGCAGGGTGACGGAAATTTTTTATGTTTTTCAACTTTTTTCCGGCAGGTTTCCGGATTTCTTCGTATGTAGCAAGTAGAGGGGAGATATGGGCGACAGGCAAGTTTCAAATTTCGAAAAACGGTTTAAACGGGGATTCAATGTCATTTATCCGGACAAGCCATTGGAAGGTGTTGCCCGGACAATGCAGAACAAGAAGATCCTTGAAGCCGTCAAAGCCGTTCTAACCGGAATATTAAAAAGAGAGCCGACGCCTGATGAACTATCGGGATGCAAACCAATTACACGATCGAAGAGACCATAAAGTGGTCAACGGGATTAACGAGGCTAATTTCCGGACACTGCCTAACAAAGGAGTGTCCCTATTAGTCAGAATTATCGCGGCTTATTTGAAGACTGGGAATTGCGCGAGGTTCGCTGTCTTATCAGGGACGCTCAGCGCGCAAATCATTGCTTAAGGAATGAGGGATTCGAAGATCTTTTGCAGGAATGTCTGGTTCATTGGTTTTTTATGAAGAGCAAGTATCGCGATGGAGAAGGCGCGGAGGAAAGAACTTTCTTGAATCGGGTTATTCAGAACAGGTTGGCAGATATCGCCCGGATCAAAGGCGCGTACAAACGGAAAACATTTTATATGAGCGAATCGCTTGATGCCATGAATGACGATGAAGAATTAATCGGATTAAAGGAGAAGGCATTGATGGTTGAAGAAAAAATCGTGGAGAAGGTTACCGTCGCTGATCTTCCAGATGCAATTGCAAAAGCGACAGCAGGGCTTTCATTTAGACAGAAACAAATATGCCGGTATTTGTCGGAGGGCATGAGCCAAGTGAAGGTTGGCGAGATCATGAAAATGCCGCGAGCAACACTTCAGGATGAAGTTAAGCGTATCCGCGAGGCATTTCGTAAAGAGGGGCTTGAGGAATATCTGAGGTAATCAGAGAGGAGGATTTGCATGGAGTTCGTTTATAAGTTCGAGTTCGATGAAAGGATCGATAAACAACTGATTCAGGATCAGATGGAATCGGCGATGCGCGCGGCGCGCGGAGTGTTCGGCAAGGCCCGGGTCAAGATGGACGGGTCGTTTCTTTTGTCCGGCCATCGCGTGATCATTCATGTGACCGATGATGTCGGCGCGCTTCTGGCCAGCGTCTTTACCGAATGCGCTACCGAAAAGATCGGGGAGGAATTTTTCATTGTTGAGCGTGTTCCGAAGAGCAAGGAAAGGAGACCGGATGAGAGTCAATAAGGGATGGAAAGAAATCTATAAAAACTTGAGCTGGTACAACCGGCGCAAGCTTGTTGAAGCCAACCGGCCGTTCGGCAAGGACCCGAAAGAGTTTAAGGAACTGGTGATGTGGATGCTCGCGGGCCTGTCTATCTTCGGCGTTGTCTTGAATGTGAATAAAGACCCGGCCGGGTTTCTGGTGTGGATGTTTACGAACGCATGCTGGGCAGTGATCGATTTCCGGAAGCGTTTATACGCCCAGTCGTTTTTGTTCGTTGTGTACTTTTTCTTGGCCTTGTGGGGCTGGATCAGCTGGGCCAGATGAATTGGTTTCGGGGAGGTGAAAACAATGGAGACGATT
>JAKQAH010000023.1 GCA_029568545.1 Candidatus Omnitrophota bacterium | reverse complement strand
AGACTTCCTTACGGATTTTTTAGCCGCACCCAAGTTCTTTTTTGGGACCAGATACATCGGAACAAGGGTTATGAAAAGCGGGATGAGCAGGTCCCAAAAAAGAACTTGGGTGCGGCTAAAAAATCCGTAAGGAAGTCTCGGGCGGCGATTACTGAAGTAGGCCCCCAACATTAAAATCAAAGACAGTTTCGTCAACTCCGAAGGCTGAAAACTGAAACCGCCAAGATCGATCCACCGCCTGGCCCCAAGGGCATGCCGTCCTCCGAGGAGAACAAAAATCAGCAGTCCGATGTTCAAAGCATAAAAAACATAAGCCGCATCGTAAAATTTCCGGTAATCGACTTTCCCGAACAGATACATGACCCCAAACCCGATGATGGCACAAAACAACTGGTCGTAAAAGATCTCCTGAGACACCCGGACATTTTCGTGAGACGCGCTGTAAAGAGCTACCAGCCCCATAGCGACGATCATCACTGTATAAATCCAGATTTTCTTACCCAGATCGCGTTTCATTTCACAGTATCCCTTTTTCCTTCAAGCCCATCAGCAGTTGGCGCGCAACAACGCAGGCATTGTGACTCGAGCCGCCGTGTTCCAAAAAAACACAAAAAGCGATATTTTTTTCCCCACCCTTGACATAACCGACAAACCAGGCATGGCTCTCTTGCTCTCCCGACGTTTGGGCCGTTCCCGTCTTGCCTGCAATATGCAGCCGTTCGAAATCTAAAATATGCGCAGTCCCTGAAACGCTTTTTACCGCCGCCCTCATCCCATCCTGAACACTTTTTAACGCCGCTTGATTGATGCGGTGAACTTTTTTAAAATTATACTGATCCACTTCTCGCCCGTTAATCGCCTTAATGACATGCGGCTGCACCTCTCTTCCATCCGATGCCACGGTTGCCATCATGCGCACTAATTGCAACGGGGTGGCCAACAAATCCCCTTGACCAATTGACAAATTCAACGTATCCCCGGCATACCAATGCCCTTTGCCGCGCGAAGATCTTTGCTGCCGGCTGGGCAGATGCCCGCTTTCCTCGTACGGAAGATCGATATAGGTCAAGTTCCCCAGGCCTAATTGACGCGCATACCGGTACATCATGTCAGGGCCCAAAAGAAGCCCCACGCGATAATAGTAAACATTGCACGAATGCGCTATGGATTGTATGAGATCTTGCGGGCCATGGATATGCGTGCAGAGAAACTTTCTTCCTCCCAGATCGTGAAAACCTTTGCAACTATAGGTGGTCTGCGGTTTGATCTTTTGGCTATCTAAGGCTGCAATCGCAAGCGGGATCTTGAAAATCGATCCTGGAGGAAAAAGCCCTTTGATGGCACGGTTTAAAAGCGGGGCGGAACGGCTCTTGAAAAGGCTGGCAACTTGTTTTTGCCCATCGGGCTGCATAAAAATATTAGGATCATATGCCGGCGAGCTTGTTAACCCCAACACCTCACCGCTATCCATGTCCATCACAATGATCGCACCGGTTTGATCGCCTAAAGATCCTCCGGCAATCTCTTGAATATCCGTATCGATCGTAAGAGTAATATCCTGCCCTTGGGTCGGTTCTTTGAGACTCAATAACCGGACCTGCTGCCCGCGGCTATTGACCTCGATCTGCAAACCGCCTTCGCCTCCCTTAAGGTATGCGTCATAATATTCCTCGACGCCCGAATACCCAACAACGCTTTGGGGAGAATATCCGTATTCCTTGGATTGCTTTTGGCGGCTCTGATTAACTTTTCCGACATATCCTAAAACATGAGCGCTATTTTTCCCAAGCGGATAAAATCTCTTGAACCCTTCCTGAACGATGAGGCTAGGATAAAGATACTTATTCTCATCGAGGATAATGGCCTGGGCGCGACTGATGTCTTCCGCAACGATCACCGGAGCAAACGGAGCATATTTCCGTTCGGCGTATTTTTCCGCTATTCGCTTCGGATCGTCTTGCAGAACTTTTCCAAGGAACCGGAACAGCGCCTCGGGATCAATAACCTCCTGAGGCGTGATCATGACATCATACGCAACGCGGCGGTCCGCAAGGATCTTTCCGTTCCGGTCTTTGATCCGTCCGCGCCATCCTTCCAGAGGAACAATCCGGATGCGGTTATTCGTGCTCAAATGAAAGAAATACCATCCCCGGATGACCTGAACATAGAAAAGGTCCAGAGCGATCAGGATGAACAGGCCGATAATGATTATACGAATAATCTTGATGCGCATTTCCGCAATTGAAGGAAAACAAAAGAAGTTACCAGAAGCGTGACGACGGTTTCGGGAATAAAAACAAACCTGAAGATCTCTCCGGGATCGATCTTCTCCAGCATGACATGTAGCCCGGAAAGGGTCAGGATATTGACGGTAATAACAAAAAACACCAGCAAAAGCCGTGATCGCCGCGAAGCAACATAGTGAAGGTACCTTTTCAGAAACGTCGTCATGTAAGCGGCCACAACAAAGGCGAAGATATTGAGCCCGAAAACATCAGCGCTGAAACCGTCCTTAAGAAGTCCAGCGAGAACCGCGGCAAGAATGCTGAAACGGATGCCAAACGCCAGGTTGAAATAAATAATCGTCAGCAAAAGCAGATTGGGCATAAACCAACGCCCAGCTAAATTGAAAAGAAAGAATTCCCCAAGAAAGGCCATAAAAACACAGAAAAAGATAAGAAAGATTTTACGCATAAATTATTGCGAGATTAAGATCCCCATTTAGAAAGTTTATGGCTTTTGCTTCAATATGACCAAAACTTCTTCAATTTGTGAGAATTCGACCGAAGGCCGGATCACACATTCAATATTAGATCTGCGGGAAGGGTCGTCCAGTGCAATCACCTCACCGATCAGAAGGCCTTCCGGAAATGAAGAACTGAGTTTCGAAGTGATAACTTTTTCCCCGATCTCTATGCGCGCATCTTCCCGAATATAGCGCATACGGCAAATTCCCGAGAGACTCCCAAAAACCAACCCGCTTTCCCTCGGCCCTTGGACCAGAGCCGCCACGCTGAACTGGGGATCCGTCATCAGGATCACCTTGCTCACACCACGGCTAACTTCGGAAATTTTTCCAACAACTCCGGCCGCGTTCACGACAGGGCACCCCGGTTGAATGCCATCTTCCTCCCCGCGGTCGATGATCATTGTCGAATTCCAATGGGACGGCTCTCTCCCGATCACATTCGCGACAACCGACGAATAAACAAGATCCCTCTTGAATTTTAGAAGATTTTCCAGCCGCGTATTCTCGCGGATCACTTCTTCCAGACCGACCAAACGGGAGCGCAAAACATCCGCTTCCTCTTTGAGCCGCCTATACTCGTTGAAGGTGCGATGGTAATAAAGGATTTTTTTGATTTCCTGGATTGGGAAAGATATGATGCGGATCGGAAGAGAAGCTGATCGAATGACCGCAAACTTAAAAGGCACAAACGATTTCGCTCTGGTAAAAAACAAAAAAAAAGCGGCCAGGAGAACGAGAAGATAAATTAAATTCTTACGATTGGCTCTAAACACTCATCAAAATCGCTTAAAATAGTTGATTCCCTGGTAGGTGTTGCATGATCCATCGCGGATTCACGCATGTTCGATGGGCCCAACAAACTCACGCGTTAAAAATCAAACCGCGTAGGAATGACGATTCTCCGGCGTAATCGGGGAGGCATATTTAACATATGGCCCGTTCCCAGAACTACCGCCGTTAAGGGATCGTTTGCGATATGAACGGGCAAGCCCGTCTCTTCGGCGATCCTTTTATCAAGGCCCCGCAACAACGAGCCGCCGCCTGCCAAAACGATCCCGCGGTCAATCAGGTCGGCGGATAGTTCCGGCGGCGTTTGTTCCAAGGTCGTCTTGGAAGCATCAACAATCGCTTGGACAGCATCATGCAGAGCTTCCCGAATTTCAACAGAAGTTACCGAAATCGTCTTGGGCAGCCCGGAAATCAGGTCGCGGCCTCGTACATCCATGCTCAATTCCTCATCCAGCGGATAGGCCGAGCCGATGCGGATCTTGATCTCTTCGGATGTGCGCTCGCCGATCATCAGGTTGTATGTCTTGCGCAAATATTCCGCAATGGCATCATTCATTTCATCACCGGCGATGCGGATCGACTTCGCATAAACCATGCCGCCTAAGGAAATAACGGCAAATTCCGTGGTTCCGCCGCCGATATCAATGATCATGTTCCCAGCCGCTTCTTCGACCGGCATGCCGACACCGATCGCGGCAGCTTTTGGCTCTTCGATAAGATCGACCGATCTTGCCCCGGCGCGTTCGCCGGAATCCCGGACAGCCCGTTTTTCAACAGCCGTGATTCCTGAAGGGATTGCGATCACCATAGCCGGGCTTAAAAGTTTTCTTCGGCCATGGACCTTGCGGATAAAATATTTCAACATTGCCTCAGTAATTTCAAAATCGGAAATGACTCCGTCTTTCATCGGCCGTATAGCAATAATGTTGGCTGGCGTGCGGCCCAACATTTTCTTGGCTTCTTCCCCTACGGCGATGACGCGGTTGGTATCTTTCTCGATCGCCACAACAGACGGCTCGCACAGAACAACCCCTTGGCCTTTGACAAAAACCAGAGTCGTTGCCGTTCCCAGGTCAATACCGATATCATTGGAAAACAACCCGAGGACATAATTGAAGACTTTTCTGCCGATCTTGAGGATTTTTTGTAACATAAGTGTTCCCTTTAGGTTAAATCGTTAAGCAGGTTTAATGGAAAGAATTGATAAACGTATGGATAATGATATACGAAAAGAAAATACCTGTCAAACGTTTTCTGGGGCCTTCGGTAAAAACCGTCTTTAATTTTTGAGAACAATACGTGGCTTGGTCTCAATATCCTTCGAGGACAGAGAAAAATTAAGAAATTATGAAACTTTGCGGATAGAAACGCCTAGCTTTCTTAGGTCCCGAATAAAATCCGGATAAGATTTATGGGTGCATTCTATATCTTTAACGCGTACACCAAGTTTCAGCCCTAAAATACAAAATGCCATGGCCAGACGATGATCTTTATGCGGATCCAGCAACCGGCTCATCTTGTATTTATCTTGGGGAACAATGATCAGCTCGTCCTTCTTCTCCCTGATATCTGCCCCAACTTTCAAAAGTTCGCGGCGCAAATCACTGATGCGGTCAGATTCCTTGGCGCGCGCATGCGCAATGTTGCGAAGCCGCGTTTTGCCTTTTGCAAAAAGAGCCAAAACAGCCATGATGGGAACAAGATCCGGGCAATTCTTTAAAGAAAAATCCCCTCCTCTGAGCTTGGATGGGCCTTTAATCCGTATGCATCGTTTCGTTTTACGGATCCTAACGCCCATGCTGCGAAGGAAACCCATGATGCGGCCGTCCGCTTGGATCAAGTCATCTTTAAGATGGCCGTTGAGCGTTATATCAGAGCGCGTAAGTGCCGCCGCAGTTATCAGAAACGCGGCCAACCCATAGTCCGAGGGAACTATAAAGTTTTTTAACCCTTGAAATTCTTGATTACCCTTAATGCCGTAAACACGCGGGCCTTTCCGCTTGATCCGGATGCCGCTTTTCTCAAGAACCTGGCAGGTCATCGTGATGTAATCCGCCGAGACAAGACGGTCCCCCTGCAAGAACAGTTCCGTATTTCCATGCAGCTGCGGAGCAATGATCATAAGAGCCGAAATAAACTGGGAACTCAGGCTTCCATCAATGGCAATTTTCCCAGGATGTAAAACCCCTCCGTTGAGACGGATAGGAATGCTTTCTTCGGCCCCCCAGCCACGGATATCAATGCCTCGCGCGCGCAAAGTCTCTAACAAATGACGATTGGGGCGCCCGCGCAGAGTCCCTTCCCCGACAACTGTTGCTCGTGCCCCACGCAAAGCAAGAAGCGGCAATAAAAATCGCAAGACCGTTCCTGACTCCCGGACATTAATCTTGGATAACTGCGGTTTCCGTTGAGCAGCCATGACATCCCATTGCTCCAACGGCTTCTTTTTTGTCTGCCGAACCAAGGCGCCCAACGATCCGATGACCTTGGCGGAAACTTTCGCGTCGTCGCAGTGAGACGGATTGACGATGGTCGAATGCCCTCCGCATGCGGCGATGATAAAGGCGCGGATCGAATAGGATTTCGACGCGGGCAGCTGAACCCTTCCCCGAAGGAATAACGCGGGTTTAACGGTGACAACCATTATTTTATTCTGACTTGATCGTTCTTTTTTACGTTTCTGATGGAAAATGGTGGGATAAGATCCGCCGCAGACATTTCCGGTTGAAGACGCGTCACGCGGATGTCGCCGAGATATTTGCCCTCGCGGTAAATAGCAAGGACATCCCCGGCCTTGATACCGTTCGTCTGGCCAAGACTGACAATTACAAATTCTGTTTCCGCATCCACGCTCAAGATGCGCCCTTCCAAAGCCCTGTCAGGAGAACTGTCTGGCCGCCCAAACAACATTTCCGTTTCGGGATAAACATTCTCTCCGGCAGAAACAACAATCTCATCGAGCTCAATACCCAATCCCGAAAGATCCTCAGGCATGTCATTTGCCGTGCGTTCTTGGAGCGTATTCTCCTCAATGCTGGGGGGAATCTTTGCGGTTTCCAGGCGCGTTATCTCGCTTTTCTGCTTTTCATAAAGCCTGTTCAACTCTTGCCCGCGGCTGACTTCCTCGCTCAATTTAGCTTCCAGCTCCCGGATCTTTTTTTCAGAATCCGCCAGCTGCTCGGCCAATTTTGCCTGAGCATCCTCTTTTTTCTTCATCTCCGCCGAGAATCGCGACTTGTAGGTCTTGGCCTCTTCGACCTCTTTTTTTAGCTTCTCCGTTTCGGATTTCATCGTTTCCCGCAACCCCTTTTCCAATTCCAGCTCGTCCGAAAGATCCTCGATGCGCTCGTCAGCCTCCTTATTCTTTTCTTCAAGAAGGAAATTCTGCTTCTTGATTTCTTTAAGGCTTTCTTCCAGCTTCGCTCTTTCCTGGCGGAATTCCTCCAGTGTCGTCTCAGCCAATTTGCGGCGGTCCGTTTCCTTTTGAAAGAAAAATAACGAGATCGCCGTTAGAGAGATCAGGAGAATGGCAATAATGACCAGGAATATCGTTAAAACTTTTCCCGAAGAGTTCATAACACCTTTCGTATTACGCGAGTATCAATTTCTGTCTTAGTAATCTTATTATATGTTAAAACACCGGCAAGTAAAGTTTCTTATCGGATTTCTTGGCGTCCCTCAAGACGATAATCCTTTTTTCCGCTATATTTTAGAGGCCAACTCTGGCCAGGAATTCTTTCGGCGGCCTGGAAAAGAATTCTAGATAATTCTTGGTCTGCGGATGAAGAAAACCTATAGCCTGGGCATGCAGCGCAAGGCGCGAAAAACTTTTGGCTTTCCCGTATTTATCATCTCCCAGGATTGAATGCTTCAGATGGGACATGTGCACGCGCAGTTGATGCGTGCGGCCGGTTTTGGGGAACAGGGAAACCAGCGTAACCCCTTTGGCGCGCTTGATCACGCGGTAATACGTAACCGAATCCTTGGCCGTCTCGTCAAACTGCACGGATTTCTTTTCCCGATGATACGGATGCCGGCCGATGGGAACGTTAATAACGCCTTCATCGAATTCGATCTCGCCTTCCACCAAGGCGATGTACCGCTTTTTGATCTCGTGGCGCTGGAACTGCTTGGCAAGTTTGGTGTGAGTGATATTATCTTTCGCCACAAGCAAGAGCCCTGACGTTTCTTTATCGAGACGATGGACAATGCCGGGGCGCATGTCCTCATTCACCCGGGATAACTGAACGGAATGATGCAAAAGCGCATTGACCAATGTTCCCGTATAGCATCCTTGGGCGGGATGAACCGCCATGCCTTTCGGCTTGTTGACAACGATCAGAAAATCGTCCTCATAAAAAATATCAAGCGGGATATTTTCGGGCTGGATATACTGCGGGGTCGAGAGATCTTTAGGAATTTCAATACGGACATCGTCGCCGACGACAACTTTATGATGGGCTTTCACCGCGGTTTCATTGACGCGGACATAACCGAATTCGATCAGTTTCTGGACAAACGTCCGCGAAGGACCTTCCGGCAGGGCTTGAGTAATAAAGACGTCCAGCCGCTCATGATCATGCGCCTCGTCGACCTTGAACATATGCATTGTCATGACCGCCTGCCGCTTTCATTCGTTACGATAAGTTATCCGGACTGGAATGCTTGATCAGCATAGCATAAGCGAACCCGAACGCGAATATCAGGATCCCTAAAGAAACAAATTGATAGATGCTCAGCCCGAAAAACAGCGCCTTATGGTCCGCGCGGAAGAATTCAACTCCGAAACGCAAAGCCGCCTCTAGGATAAGGTATGACGCAAAGACAAGCCCCGGGATCTGGGAAAATTTTTGGTATCGTTTGAGAATGAGGAAGATAAGAAACAGCCCGGCGGAGAGATAGAGCTGTGTGGGGTGCAAGTGCGCATTATGAACGGGGAAAAAAATACCCCAGGCCACTTCCTTACCGTAACAGCATCCGTTCAAAAAACACCCAATCCGGCCGATCGATTGCCCGAGGGCCAGATAAGGAGCGGATAGATCAAGGATTTGGGGAAGAGCCAATTTCTTTTTTTCAATAAATGACGCTCCCATGATTGCCCCAAGGATCAGCCCCCCCTGCCACACCAACCCGCCATTCTGGATCATAATGATTTCCAAAGGATTCTCGATAAAGAACGGATAATTCAAAATAATGTAAAGGAGACGCGCTCCGATAATCCCTCCGACGATCGTCCAGAAAACAAGATCAAAAATAATATCCGCATTGATATTCTTGCGCTGGGCATCCGCCGCCAACAGCAAAGAGCATATCAGGACGGCCATAGCGAACATAAGCCCATAAGAATAGACTGTGACTGGCGTTAAAAGAGGAACCATGGCCACAACGCAAAAGCCCAGCGTCCAGAAAACAATGGCGGTAATCGTTTTACGCCGGAGGCCATGAAGATAAACCTCAACAAAGAAGGCGGCAATCCCAATACCGAGAATGACGGCAGCGATCACCCCGTAAGTATAAACGCTCAACGGTCCTATTTTGCAGATAATCGGAAACATTTGAATGCAATCATGATGGCGCCGACGGTAATGGCACTATCGGCAATGTTAAAAACCGGCCAGATACGGAAGTCAATAAAGTCGATCACATAGCCGTAAACAATGCGATCGATCAGATTGCCGATCGCCCCGCCCAAAATCAGCGAGAACGCAACGATATAAACCCGGCTCAACGCCTCGTTGTTCTGCCGATAATAGTAAATGTTAAAAACGAGCAGAAAAATGGCAATGATCGGGATCACAATGAACACGATCCCTTGGTCCTTAAAGAACCCGAAGGCAATCCCCGTATTATGGACCAAGGTCATGTGCAGCACATTGCGCATGACCGGCAAGGATTCGCCATAAGCAAGCAGGTCGGAAAAAAATATTTTTGTGATGCGGTCGATCAAAATGACCGAGAATGTCGTGATCAGCGAAAAAAGAATATCAAACTGAGATCGCGTGAGATCTCTCATCGTTTGGTTTCGATCTTCTCCTGACACTTGAGGCAGGTCCGGACATAAGGAAGCGCCTTGAGGCGCGTATCAGGTATTGGCTTTTTGCATTCCGTGCATATTCCGAAGGTCTTCTCTTCGATGCGCTTGAGCGCCTGCTCGATTTTCACCAGCGCCTGGCGCTCGCTCGAAGCCAATCCCAAATTGAACTCACGATCATACATGTCCGTGGCCACATCCGCCATGTGCAGCACATGGCCGGAAACATCTCCGGAATCCCCGTTATGCGTTCCGGGATCCTTGGACATGTTGGTAATATCACGCAAGAAGCTCTCTTTAAGCTTGATGAGGCTTTTCTTATAATAATCGAGTTTCTTTTTATCCATTTTCTTCAGGGGCATTACACAAACTCCTTTACGATTGATGCGCAACGTTGACATAATGCGGGATGCTGCGTTTCCTGTCCGACATCTTCCCTATAATTCCAACAACGGCCGCATTTTTGGCCGTCCGCTTTCTCGATAACAATCTCTGTTTGGGGAAATTCTTCGCTTAATCCCTGGCTGATCTCGTTCACGTTTTCAGTTGTGACCTGCGAAACAATAAAAGCCGATGGGAGCATCGCTGCATTGTCCGTCAAATACGCAAGATCCTTGGGGCTGGCCGTCCGAAAGAGTATTTTTGCTTCAAGAGAGCTTCCGATCCCGCCGGCCCTGCGTTTGTCTTCGAGCGCCCTGAGAACATGAGGACGCAAGGCCGTCAATAAAGCGAATTTCTCTTTGATCTTATCGTTGCTCCAAAGATCAGGGCAACCGATCCAGGGCAGCAAATGGACGCTTTCCATCGCCGCCATCGAAGAATCTTTCGGCATCGCCAGAAAGATTTCCTCCGCCGTGAAACTGAAGATCGGAGCGATAACCCGCACGAGATGATTGAGGATATGATAAAGAACCGTCTGCGCTGAGCGCCTTTCCTGCGAATTTGCCGCAGAAGTATACAGCCGATCTTTTAGGATGTCAAGATAAAAACTGGACAGATCTTCATTACAGAATGAATATATATATTTATAGACCCAAGCGAATTCATAGGCGTCAAAAGACCGCTTCGCTTGATCCATGACTTCTTTCAAACGGCATAACGCCCATTGGTCAATGGCCAAAAGCCCCTCGTAAGGAACGCTATGTTTATCAGGATTGAATCCGTTCAGGTTGCCAAGAAGATAACGGACCGTGTTACGGATCTTGCGATAAGCATCGCTCAGCCGCGCCAGGCCCTCCTTGGAGATCCGGATGTCTTCGTTGTAGAGGCTCGAAGCCACCCATAGCCGTAAAATGTCCGCTCCGCTGTTCTTAATAATGTCTTGCGGCGAAACCACATTGCCTAATGACTTGGACATCTTGCGCCCTTCCCCATCAACAACGAATCCGTGGGTCAAGACAGCTTTAAAAGGCGGTTTCCCCTCGATCGCGATCGCCGGAATGAGCGAAGACTGGAACCATCCGCGGTGCTGGTCCGATCCTTCCAGATAAAGATCAACGGGTAACTGATCGTTCAGCCTGACTTTCGCCACCGCCTGATGACTGACGCCCGAATCAAACCACACATCGAGAATATCCTTGGTTTTTTCAAAATCCTTCTTGCCGCAATCCGGACAAACGAAACCGTCCGGCGCAAATGCCAGCGCATCTTTTTTAAACCAAACGTCCGTCCCTTCTTTCCGGACCATGTCGGCAAAACGGCCGATGACTTCCGAAAAAAGTTTATGCTGCCCGCCGCACCCCCGGCAGGCAAACGCCGGAATAGGAACGCCCCAATGGCGCTGGCGCGACAAACACCAGTCCGGACGGGTAGCCACCATGCCGGCGATACGCTCTTCGCCCGACGGCGGGATCCATTGGACGTTGTGTTTGATCGCGTCTTTTAGTTTGCCGCGAAGGCGATCATGATCGATCCTCAAAAACCACTGTTCGGTCGCGCGGAAGATCACCGGCGTCTTGCAGCGCCAGCAATGAGGATAGGAGTGGTTCACATCCTCGGAAGCAAACAGCGTGCCTTCCGTCTGGAGGTCGGCGATGATTTTCTCATTCGCTTTAAAAACATGCTCGCCGGTGTATTTGCTGGCAGCCTCCGTATAAATCCCGCGGCTGTCAACCGGCATCAATACGTCCAGATTATGCCTCAGCCCCGTTTCAAA
>JAKQAH010000178.1 GCA_029568545.1 Candidatus Omnitrophota bacterium | reverse complement strand
AACCTTTGCGCTTAAAAACATCCATGGCGGCTTGCGTCGTTCCGCCTTTGGACGTAACGCGCTCGCGCAAAACCGTCGCCTTTTCCTGCCGATAATCCAAAAGATCCAGGCTCCCTTTGACCGTTCTCGCAACAAGTTCTTCGGCCGTTTTTTCGTCGAACCCCAAAGACCGCACCGCTTTGGTAAAAGATTCTATGAAAAGAAAGACATAGGCCGGCCCGCTCCCGGACGCCGCCGTGATCGCATCCATCTGATCCTCCCGCACAACAACCGTTGCGCCCAGACAATTAAAAAGTTTGCACGCCAGCATCACGTCGCGGCCTTTCGCGAATTTTCCGGCACATATTCCCGTAATGCCTTTCTTGACTTGCGCGGGTAAATTCGGCATCGTCCGAATCACACGGGATTTCTCGCCGAGCCTCTTCTCAATGTAGCGGCATGGAATGCCCGCCGCGATTGAAACGATCAGCTTATCTTTGGTCAATAGAGGGGCCACTTCCCCAAGGATCGCGTCAAAATTCTGGGGTTTCACCGCCAAGATGATCACTTGAGATCGGCTGACGACCGCCTTCAAGCCGCCGACCGCGATCTTATGCTGGCGCTTCAGCTGTGCCGCGCGCCTCTTATCTTGCTCACAGACAGAAACAACGTACTGCTTGCAAAGGCCGCCGACAATAGCGCCGCCCATGTTCCCGCCGCCGATAATGCCGATCTTTATTTTCATGTCCTTATTCCTCTTGATCCCGGAAAATGGCCCGTCCGATCCGGATCATGTTCGAGCCCTCTTCCAGAGCAATTTCATAATCATCGGTCATGCCCATAGAGAGATATTTCATGGCAACACGCCCATCCTGAGAAAATTTCTCAGAAATCCCCTCGCGCAGAACGCGAAGGTCCCGGAAACATTTGCGAACAATTGCTCGATCCTCCGTCAGCGGCGCGATCGCCATCAGCCCGCAGAGGCGAATATTCTTTAACGGGACGATCTGCTCGATCAACGAGCTGGTTTCATCGGGAGCGATGCCGAATTTCTGGTCTTCTGCGGCGGTATTGACCTGCACAAGGAGATCGATCGTCTTATTGAGCTTGGCTGCTTGCTCGGCGATCGTTTCAGCCAACTTCAAACTGTCAACCGATTGGATGCAATCAAAAATCTCGACGGCTTGTTTGACCTTATTGGTCTGCAGGTGGCCGACCATGTGCTTCATTACTCCAGCGGGGAAACCTTCCAAGGCCGAAAACTTGCGTTTGGCGTCCTGGACCTTATTCTCTCCGATATGCGTTAAGCCCGCGGCGACCGCCTCTTTGATCTGAGAAATATCCGCGTATTTGGTGATCCCGACAAACGCGATCTCTTTGGGGTCGCGCCCGCTTTTCCGGCAAACAGCCTCAATCCGACTGAAAATCTGAGCGATATTGTCGCGAATCATCCGAATAAACTAACATAAAGTAATTTAATAGTCAATCGGTATCGCCCGAGGAATAACGAATCTTGGAAAATTCTATTTATGCGCATCCCCTTGGGGGTTGCCATAGGCAGGATCGAGCTTCGCCGCCATTCCATAAGCCGCAGCGGCCTCATTCTGTCTATTCATCAGATCATATACGTCTCCAAGATTGTAATAAGCCTCCGCATCCAT
>JAKQAH010000163.1 GCA_029568545.1 Candidatus Omnitrophota bacterium | reverse complement strand
AGCCCGCCCCGCGGATGATCTCGATGCGTTCCACCGCCCCGATAGGGATCTGGATCAGGTCCGATCCGGAAATATCGGCTGCATTGATCTTGCGGTCATTGACCAAGACCAGAATATTGCTCTTGGCGGATTCGCCGAACCCGCGCATATCAATGACCGACGTCTTGGCCGTATTCTGGTCGAATACATAAATGCCCAGTGCTTCTTTAAGGACTTCCGGAACGGTTTGGGCATTCGACGCGGCGATCTCTTCTTTTGTAATGACCGTTACATTCCCGGCGATCTTATAATTATGCTGCGCAATTCTCGTCGCGGTCACGATGACCGTATCCATTTCGGTTTCAATATCAGCGAAAACATTAACCGCCACGCTTAAAAATATAACAAAAATAGTAATCAGAATTCTTTTCACGTTCTCTCCTTTTGAGATTCTTCGCCCTGCGGGCTCAGAATGACACAAGTCCTGTCATCCTGAGGCGAAGCCGAAGGATCTCAAAATAGTTATAAAAAGCAATAAAAAAACTCCCAACCGAAAATGTTCAGTTGAGAGTTTACCCGTTCCACTGCTCAATATGTGTTCCGCTTACCGTCTCGCGCGGTAATAAGGACTGACTGTATCGGCCGTGTTCTGACTGAATACTAGCGTTTAGCGAATAGCGATTAGCGATTAGTAATAGTTCACACTACTAAGCGCTATACGCTAGACGCTATCCGCTAATAAATCACAGCGGCGGGACCGTTCCGGAATCGACACCGGATTTCCATTTAATCCCAACTTATGGGTCGGGAACCGATACAGAGAATTTTAATCCAAAAGAACATGGCCCAAACGCGTGTCCTTGACACGGGCCGCAATTATTTCATAGGCGCCAAAAAGAACCACACTATAAACCAACGTGCCGGCCAACGTATTGCGGAAAAAGGGCACGGCCAGGATAAAACATTCCGAAAACCCGGCCAACGTCAGCGGATATATCCCCGAGACCAGCCAAACGCCAACATTGGTCACGACGAAGAAAACAACAGCCGCAGCCAGCCCGCCGCCCAGAATCGTCTTAAAATTTTTATTTTTCTTAACCCAGAGGCCCATCAGGGCGATCAAAACGACGCTCCCCCAGGTGAAAAGCATTACATTGTGAAATCCCAGGATCATGTCCGTTACGGCAAAGAGAGCGAGGGGCAGCAGAACAGCCTGTTTCTTTTTCAGATAAACTCCGCCGAATAACGCGATAGCGATCACCGGCGTGAAATTCCACGAATGGATGACAAGTCGCGAAAGAACCCCCAGGGCCAAAAGCCAAATTGCCAGCATATATCCTCCCTTTTTGATCTACTTTACTCTGAACCTTTAAAAAGTCAAGCCGCCAAGAAAGATTCGCGCCGCCTCTTCCCTTACATCCATCGCTCGATATTATTTTTATAGATCTGCTGGAGCATATCATGCAACCTGTACGTTTGCTTCCATCCCGGATAATGCGACCGGAATTTCCCGAGATGACTGATATACCAAATATGATCGCCGCTGCGGTTTTCCTGGGCATAGGTCCATTTCATTTTCTTGCCTGTGATCTTTTCGCACATCTCGATGGCCTCCAGCACGGAACAGTTGTTCTGCCGTCCGCCGCCGATATTATAAACCTCGCCGTTGCGCGGATTATCGAGAAAAGCGTCGAACGCCGTGATCAGATCGTGACTGTGAATATTATCCCGAACCTGTTTTCCCTTATATCCAAAGATCGTGTATTCCTCTCCGGTGACGCAGCATTTCATCAAATACGCCAGAAACCCGTGCAGCTGCGCGCCCGAATGATTGGGCCCCGTCAGGCATCCTCCCCGGAAACAGGCCGTCTTCATCCCGAAATATCTCCCGTATTCCTGGACCAGGATATCCGCCGCCACTTTGGAAGCGCCGAACAGAGAATGCTTGGACTGGTCAATGTTCATGGTTTCGTCAATGCCGTCATAAAAGGGATGGCGTTGCGGAAGCTCCCAGCGGGTTTCCTGTTCCTCAAAAAGCAATAAATTCGGCACATCGCCGTACACCTTGTTGGTGCTCGTAAAAATAAAGACAGCTTCCGGGCAATGCTGCCGCGCCATTTCCAGCAAATTTAATGTTCCGACGGCATTAATGCCAAAATCCGTGAGAGGCTCCCGGGCCGCCCAGTCATGCGAAGGCTGCGCCGCAGTATGGATGATCATCTTGATATCGGCATTGTATTCCTCAAAGACCGCTTCCAGCCCTTCTTTATGGCGGATGTCCAGATCCTTATGGATATAACCGCCGACCTTTTTCTCAAGCGCCTCCTTGCGCCAAGCGGTCGACGCTTCTTCGCCGAAAAAATACCGCCGCATGTCATTATCGATGCCGACGACCTGGTACCCTTTGGCGGAAAAATATTCCACCGCTTCCGACCCAATCAACCCCGACGATCCTGTAATAACCGCGACTGGCATATACGACGTTCCTTTCAAGGGATGGCGTTGATCTGTTGCCGAAGGCGATCGATATCAGGATCATGCGCATCGATACGAACGGCCTCAACCAACATCGCTTCCGCTTCTGTTTTTAATCCTTTACGGGCGTAAATAACAATCAGATTCTTGCGGGCGTTAATATCATAATAGTCGCTTCGGACAACCTCAAGCAAAAGTTTTTCCGCTTGTTCCATCCGCCCGTCCTGCAGATACAACTCGGCGAGATTATTCTTGAGACTCGAGGCCTGCGGGTTTAAGCGCAAGGCTTTGAAATACAAGTTTCTCGCCCCCTCTTTGTTCCCCAGAACATTTTCGATCAGCCCTAAGTTCGTGTAGGCCTGCCAATCAGCCTTATGCCCCTTGAGGGCCCGCCTATAATACTCCCTGGCTTTAAGAAAATCCCCTTCTTCCATAGAGGCATCCGCAAGCCAAGAATTCAGCAATGCCGTCGGAGCGATCCCTTCCATGTAATGGCAATATCGTTTTTCGTTTTCCCACAAGCTGTTGTAGAGCAGCGTAGACGAAAAATAAGCGAGCCCGAGCCCCCCCAGGAGAGCCAGAGCCAAAACCCTGCGGCCGCAATCATAGACTCTCCCCAGAAGCATCGAAATAACGAGGCAAAAACCGATCGTCGGGAAAAACAACCAATGCGGCTCAATGATGACGCCAAACGACGGCCGCGAGACAGCCGCCAAGAAAACGGGGATCAACCCGATCAAGATCCAACTGAGGCCGAACGCATAGCGGCTTTGCCGCCGCGCAAAGATAAAATAAAGGCTGCCGGCGGCCCCGGCGACAAGCGCGACGCTCCAAGCCATAGCATTCCGATGGGCCCCCGTGGGGGTCCACATAAGGATAATGTCGTTGAGAAAAACCAGGCCCTTCGCATACCAGAAAACGCATCGGGAAAAAGCAGAGAGGAATTCCGTTGCATTTAATCCTAAGAACGCCAAACGCCCTCCCAAATCGACGGAATACACGGCATAATACTGGCGGAACAGATAGTACATCCCTAACAACAGCGAAAACAACGCAACCCATTTGATAACCGTGGCCGGTTTTTCCTTCCGGGCAAAATAAAGAGCCGCCCCCAAATAAAGCGGGAAAGCAATGGCGATTTCATGGCACAACAGCGCAAAGAGAAATAATACCGCCGAGCCGAGAAAATATATTGCTTGTTTCTTGTCGCATCCGGCGAGAAAAGAAACCACCGCCATATTGACCGCCATAACCAGAACGGAATATCCCGACGCCGTAATGTAGTTGGCAAGAACTCCGTTCATGGGATGAAGGCAAAAAAATACGGATGTCAACAGGGCCAGACGCACATCCCTAAAAAGGGAAAAGACAAGCTCATAGACGGACAGACAGGCCAAGTAAAACAAGATCACGCTGAGCACTCTATAAATAAAAGGATCTTTTCCGAAAAAATATGCCGGCAAGGCAATGAAAATCTGGGCAACGGGCCGAAAGTAAACAAACTCTCCCCCCGTAAGATGCCCTGGGGAAGGGATCAAAGGATCTATCTGAAGGAACCCCGGATCGAATAGCGCCGGATTACGGACGATCAAGGCCTTGTCGTCCATCATAAACGAATGATCAAGCGTTGAAGCGAACAGCAGAAGGCACAAAATAAAAAGCAGAACAGCCACCCAGAGATTCCGGGCGGGCTTAAAGGGAACCGGCATCGCTCCCCTTCGATAAAACAAGTTTAGCGGATGAGATTTCAACAAAATAATTTGATAAATGCGCTGTTAGGCCATATGATAAGCACGTCAGTATGATAACAGACCCCTCCGGAAATTTCCAGACCGGAACCGAAAAATGCTGGTTTGCTTTTTAGCTGCGCCGCTTGCCATCACAATCTGAAGATATGGATAAGATCGCCGACATTCTGAAAAAAAAGGAACACGTCTGTTCCTTCGAATTCTTCCCCCCTAAAACGGATAAAGGTTTTGAAAACCTGGTCCGGACCATCGAACAGTTGGCTGTTTTTAAGCCGGACTTCATTTCCTGCACGTACGGGGCGGGCGGCGGCAACCGCGCCAAGACGCTTGACGTCGTCCAGCATATCCAGCAGCAGCATAAAATCACCGAACTGACCCATCTGACCTGCGTGCTGCACACCAAAAACGAGATCAGGAATATCCTTGAGGATATCAGGTCCCGCGGGATCAAGAACGTTTTGGCCTTGCGCGGGGATCCGCCGCAAGACAACCCGGGTTGGAAGCCGGGCCGGGACAATTTCAAATACTCGAGCGAACTCTGCCGGTTCATCCGCGATCATTTCGGGAACGATTTCAGCATCGGCGTTGCCGGTTTTCCCGAGGGGCACATCTTGTGCCCTGACAAGGACCGGGATGCCCAATATCTGAAAGCCAAGATCGACAACGGCGCGGATTTCGTCATCACGCAATTGTTCTTCGACAACAAACTCTATTTTGATTATGCGGCCCGCTTGCGGAAACTCGGCGTGACTGCCCCGATCATCCCGGGCATCCTTCCCGTCACAAACTACCAGGGCTTGGTGAAATTCTGCGGCACATGCGGAGCCACCGTAACCGAGGAAGTGAAGAAAATCTTCGAGCCCATTCAAAACGACCCCGAAGCAACCATCGCAGCCGGCGTTCGATTCGCCGTGCGCCAATGCCGCGAGCTTCTCGACGGCGGAGCCCCCGGCCTTCATTTCTATTGCCTGAACAAAATCTCCCCGACAGATAAAATATTGGCTGAATTAAGAAAACAAAAATAAGCGGAATTCTATTGGTCCCCATGGACCATCGGGACAAAACGGACCGGCAGCAAGGATTCTTTTCGGACCCCCTCCTGCGTCTTGATAAGGCGGATCAACTCCTGTTCCATCGATCCCACCGGAACGATCATGCGCCCGCCAATCTTCAATTGCCGAACTAACTCTTCGGGAACCGTTGCGGGCGCGGCCGTAACAATAATAGCATCAAAAGGCGCTTCTTCGGGCCATCCCTGATATCCGTCGCCGCATCTGACAAAAATATTCTCATAGCCAAGGCTCTTAAGCCGCTGGGCAGATTCTTCGGCGAGCTCCGGCACGATCTCAATGGTGTAGACTTTCTCGACCATCTCCGCCAGGACCGCCGCCTGATAGCCGGAACCAGTCCCAATCTCCAGAACCTTGTCCGTAGAGCGCAACAAAGCTGCTTGAGTCATATAAGCGACAATATAAGGCTGGGAAATCGTCTGATCATGCCCGATCGGCAACGGGTGATCCTCATACGAATCGTCCCGATAAGCCGGCGGGACAAATAAATGCCGCGGGACCGCCCGCATCACCTGCAAAATTCTCGGATCGGAAATGCCTCTCGCCCCGATCTGTTGAGCGACCATCTGCTCCCGTTTTTTCATATAGGCATCCTCCGGGGCCGCCGACAAAAGCCCTGAAAACCCAACCGCAGAAATCACGAACAATAAAATAGCCCGCCGGATCATCATTAAGCCTTTTTATTATTTTCCCACCCAAGGCAGGAGTAAGGCAAGAAGTTTTCGTCACAAAAAAAGGCCGGCAGAATAGCCGGCCTTTTCGCTGTTTTGATCTTTCTTATTACGATTTCTTAAATGCCGCTTCCAGATCTTCGGGATAACCATGAAGAACATTGACGACAACGCCCTCCTCGTTGAGAAAATAAAATGTCGGCACGCCGACGATCCCGAACAGGGCCGAAACTTCGGTGCTCTCGTCAAGCATAACATCCAGGCTGATCTTATTTCTTTCGAAATACCGTCCGACGGCCTCCGCCTTCTCACCCACGTCCACCAAAACGACCCTGATGCCCTTATTATCAATTTCACTGCGGTTCGCCATGATCTGGGTTAATGCCTCCCGGCAATGCGGGCACCAGGTAGCCCAGAAAAAAACAAGCGCCCGTCTTCCCTCCCGGGCTTCGGTCAAGCTGATCTCCCCGCCGTTAAGCGTTTTGAGAGTGAAATCCTGCATCGGCTTGCCAATATTCTCATCTTCCATAAAGAAAAATTGGCCCGAAGCCACTAGCGGCTTGAAAACCAAAGTCGCCAAAGCTACGAGAACGAAAATTTGCAAAAATTTTTTCATGACCCATCCCCTCCTTTTAGGGTACTAGCATACCTGCTTTAATTAAGAAATATTCAGCGGCAATGATAAGAACAAATCCGCAAAATTGCTTGACCCGGATCAGCCACGGGCCGGACTTCGGCAAGCTCCCCAGAAGCCCTCCAAACGTGCCTGCCAAGATCAATAACGCCCCGACGCCGTAGGAAAAAACGAATATCAGGCTCACCCCGTGAAGAACATTCTGCTTTGAAGCCACATACAGAAGCAATGTTCCCAGGATGGGCGCCGTGCACGGGCCGACGATCAAACCGGACGCCATGCCGAACAATAAAACCGCCCCGAGACCTTTTCCGCGGATCTTATCGGCGACATTGACGCCAAAATTCGGAAGCGGGATCACATCCAGCATCACCAGCCCAAAGAACAGGAAAATATTCGCAACGCCGATAAAAATGGCCGGATGGTTCTGGACCTGCCCGAAAATCTTCCCTGTCAGGGCCGCAAAAACAGCCAAGCTGCAATACGCCAGTGCTAAGCCCAGCACATACACCAGGGAAATAATAAGCCCCTTGAATTTCGATCCTTTGGTGTTAATGCCCGCGATAAAGCTCACGGTGATCGGGATAAGGGGATAAACGCAGGGCGTAAAGCTCACGAGCACTCCGGCCCAGAACACGATAAAATAATCAAAGAAATTCCCCTGAAGCTCCATCATCGTTTGCCATTAACCCGTTTCATGAATGATTATGCTACTTCAGATATTAAAACTTTTCCATTGCTTTCTGGTTTTCTTAACTTAGTCGGCGTGACCACTTTTTTCTTACGTTACGATCCCTATTTATACCCCAAGTACGGGCCCAGCCATCTTTCCACTTCTTCAATGCTTATCTTTTTGCGGGCCGCATAATCCTCGATTTGATCTTTGCCGATATTTCCCAACCAGAAATATTTGGACTCCGGATGGGAAAAATAAATGCCGCTCACGGAAGACGCCGGCATCATGGCATAGCTTTGGGTCAGGGTGATCCCGGCCCTCTTTTGAACACTTAAAAGATCGAACAGTTGCGTTTTTTCCGTATGGTCCGGGCAGGCCGGGTATCCGGGAGCCGGACGGATGCCCCGGTAACGGCATTGGATAAAACCCTCCGCATCCAAATCCTCTTCGGGAGCATATCCCCAGAATTTCTTGCGCACCAGCTCGTGCATGCGCTCGGCAAAAGCCTCGGCGAGACGGTCCGCGAGCGCCGTCGCCAGAATGCTTTTATAATCATCGTGATTCTTCTTATGGGAGGCAACCAGCTTTTCAAGGCCAATCCCGGCGGTCACGGCAAAGCCGCCGAGATAATCTTTAGCCCCTGATCCTTTCGGCGCAATAAAATCGGACAGGGCATAATACGGGTCATCCTGCGTCTTCACGATCTGCTGGCGCAAAGTATGGAGAACCGTCTGGACCTTATTGCGCTTTTCGTCCGTGTAGACTTCAATGTCATCGTTAACGCTGTTCGCCGGGAAGAACCCGATCACCGCATTGGCCCTAAGCCATTTCTTTTGAATGATCTCATCGAGCATCGTTTGGGCGTCATCGAATAATTTCTTCGCCTCGCCGCCGATCTTCGCATCTTTGAAGATATTGGGGTATTTCCCTTTCAGCTCCCACGTCATAAAGAACGGCGACCAGTCGATGCGCTGGCGGATATCCCGAAGATCGAAATTCTTAAAAGCCCTGACCCCCAGAAAGGATGGCTTTTTGATCTCTAGCCGGTTCCAATCCGTCTTCATGCCCTTGGCCCTAGCTTCGCCGATCGGCAAATAGCGCCGGGCGGACTGGCGGCTGCCGTGATCCGCCCGCAAGCGGTCATAATCAGCGCTGATTTGCCGGACGAGCCCCTCCCGCGATTTTCCATCCATCAAATGGCGGCACACCTGAACGCTGCGGGAAGCGTCTTTCAAATGGATCACCGGCCCGTGATAGGCCGGCGCGATCTTCACGGCCGTATGGTCGGCTGATGTCGTCGCCCCGCCGATCAAGAGCGGGATGTCAAAGCCCTGGCGCTCCATTTCGCCCGCGACATTGACCATTTCGTCGAGCGACGGCGTAATGAGCCCGCTTAGGCCGATCATATCAACTTTTTGTTCCCGGGCCGCTTGAAGGATCTTTTCGCACGGCACCATGACCCCCAGATCGATGATCTCAAAATTGTTGCAGGCCAGAACAACCCCCACAATATTTTTTCCGATATCATGCACATCGCCCTTAACCGTCGCCATAAGGATCTTGCCGATCCCTTTGGGCGTAACCGTTTTTTCTTTTTCGATGAACGGCTGCAGGTACGCCACGGCCTTTTTCATGACGCGCGCGCTCTTGACGACCTGAGGCAGGAACATCTTCCCGCTGCCGAACAGGTCGCCGACCTTATTCATGCCGTCCATGAGCGGGCCTTCAATCACCTGCAGGGGCTGGGAACATTTTTTCCGCGCCTCTTCCACGTCCTGATCGATATAGTCCACGATCCCTTTGACCAAAGCGTAGGAAAGCCGCAGCTCGACGGCCTGCTGGCGCCACTCAAGGTCCTCGAGGCCTTTGGCCTTCTTGGATTCCACCGTATGGGCAAAATCAACCAACCGTTCGGTCGCATCGTTCCTTCGGTTGAAAATCACATCCTCGATCAAGGCCAAAAGCTCTGGAGGAATGGCATCGTAAACAGTGATCATGCCGGCGTTAACGATCCCCATGTTCATCCCGGCCTTGATCGCATGGTACAAGAAAGCCGAGTGGATCGCCTCGCGCACGGCATCATTGCCCCGGAACGAAAAAGAGATATTGCTCACTCCGCCGCTGATGGGACAAACCGGAAAAGCTTTTCTCAGCGCCCGCGCGGCCTCAATGTAATCCAGCGCATAGTTATTGTGCGCCTCGATCCCCGTCGCCACCGCAAAAATATTGGGATCAAAGATGATGTTCTCCGGCGGGAATCCGACCTCTTCCGTTAATATTTTATACGCCCGTCGGCAAATCGCGACCTTGCGTTCCTTCGTGTCGGCCTGGCCCTGCTCGTCGAACGCCATGACCACGGCCGCCGCCCCGTAGCGCCTGATCTCTTGCGCCTGCTTCTTGAACGGCGCCTCGCCTTCCTTGAGGCTGATCGAATTGACGATCGCCTTGCCCTGAACGCAGCGCAACCCCGCCTCGATCACCGACCATTTTGACGAATCGATCATGATGGGAACCCGAGCGATATCCGGTTCGGCAGCCACCAGGTTCAGGAATTTCGTCATGGCCGTTTCCGAGTCCAGCATGGCCTCATCCATGTTCACGTCAATCGCCTGAGCGCCGGCCTCGACCTGCTGGCGGGCCACCGACAAGGCTTCCGCATAATTCCCTTCCAGGACCAGCCGCGCGAATTTCTTGGATCCCGTCACGTTGGTCCGTTCGCCGATATTGACGAAATTCGATCCGTCCGAGACGTTTAACGGCTCCAACCCGCTGAATGAGGAACGGGCCGGCAAAGCCGGGACCCTTCTGGGGCTTAAGCCATCAACCGCCTGCGCGATCGCCCGGATATGTTCCGGGGTCGTTCCGCAACAGCCGCCGACGATATTCACGAACCCTTGTTGCGCGAACTCCCTGATCAATTGCGCCATTTCCGACGGCTTTTGATCATACTCGCCAAACGCATTGGGCAAGCCGGCATTCGGATAACAGCTGACATAGCATGATGCCAGACGCGACAATTCGGCGATGTAAGGGCGCATATCTTTCGCCCCGAGCGCACAGTTTAAACCGATGCTTAAAGGCCTCGCATGAGAAACAGAGATCCAAAAGGCTTCCGTCGTTTGGCCGGACAGCGTGCGGCCGCTGGCGTCCGTGACCGTTCCCGAGATCATCACCGGAACCCGTTTTCCGACGGACGCGCCGTAGACATCGATCGCATAAAGCGCCGCCTTGGCATTGAGCGTGTCGAAGATCGTTTCCACCAGCAAGAGATCTACGCCCCCGTCCATAAGCCCCCGGACTTGCTGCGTGTAGGCCTCGACGAGCTGCGCGAAGGTCACCGTCCGCGCGCCAGGATCATTGACATCCTGAGACATGGAGGCCATCCGGTTGGTCGGGCCGATCGAACCGGCGACAAAACGGGGCTTATCGGATGTTCTTTTTGAAAAAGCCGCCGCGGCTTTCCGCGCGATCTTCGCGGACGCCAAATTCAGATCATACGCCAGATCCCCCATCTGATAATCAGACAGGCTGATGGCGTTGGCATTGAACGTATTGGTCTCGATGATATCGGCGCCGGCCTGAAGATAAGCCGCATGGATCTCTTCGATGATCGCGGGCTGCGTCAGGGAAAGAAGATCATTGTTGCCCTTAAGATCGCTTTGATGGTTTTTAAACCGGTTGGCGCGGTACGCGGCCTCGTCCAACTTGCGGCGCTGGATCATGGTTCCCATAGCCCCGTCGAGAATGAGGATCTTCTTTTCAAGCAAACGCTGAAGAATGAATTGGGATTCTTGTGTATTCATCGCGGCAGTGACTGGCGGTTAATAATAACAGTATGTTCTAAGAAGACGGCCCGCACAACAATTATTGTAATTTTTTGGCGCCCAAAAAAATCCCAGGCAGGCATCCGCTGGGATTAGAACATGCTCCTCAAACAGGCGTTCCATTTATTCGTAAACACAAAGACGGTTCTTGCCCTCTTTTTTGGCGCGGTATAAAGCTTCGTCGGCATTCAAGATCAGCCTGTAAGTCGACATATCGCCCAAATACCCGGCCGCGCCGAGGCTTAAGGTGATTTCGCGCCGAAATCCAAACCGCTTGACGGCATCCTGGATCTTCCGGCCGGCATGCCGGGCTCCGTCCAAATCCGTATCCGGAAGAATCACCGCAAACTCATCGCCCGCGTAGCGGCAGATGATATCGACCTCCCGCAACTGCCCCTGAAAGATCTGGCCCAGGCTTTTCAGCAAAGCATCTCCTTCCGGCCGGCCAAGAGCGTCATTGTAGGCCTTGAAATCATCCACATCGATCATCATAACACACAAGGGAACATTATTGCGCCGACAGCGTTTGATCTCATAGTCGAGGCTTTTAGAAAACTGACGGTAATTGTAGATATGCGTTAAAGGATCCGTGACCGCCAGCGAATTGAGTTCTTTATAGAGCTTCACGTTCTCAAAGGCCACCGAAACTTCCCGGGCAATGGCGCACAGCACACGCAGATCGACTTCATTAAACGCCTCTTCTCGGCTCATTCGGATTTCCTTTTCGAATCCCCTTTGCGGGACTTTGTCCGCAACATTGATCACTCCGACAACACGATCGCCCAGCTTGATCGGCACGATCATGAACGACCGGCCAAGATACGTCGGGCGGTTGTTTCTCTGGAATTTGCGGTCATATTCGATGTTCCGGACCAACAGCGGCTGGCCGTCTTGGGCGACGGCCCCCGAGATCATCTCCCCCAGCTTGATCCGCGTTTCCTTGACGATCTTTCCGGTCAATCCCCTTTCCCCGACGATGGAGAGGGTCTTCGTCTGGTCGTTCAAGACCATCAGAGAGCATTTCTGGACCTCCAGGATCCTGGTGACCTGATCGATGACGCAATGGACCAGTTCGTCAAATTCCTTGATCGAGCTGATCGTTTCATCGAATTCCAGCAGCTGCTCAAGTTTTTGCTTTTCCGTCAAGACCGTCTCTTCCAACCGGTTCTTTTCTGTGACATCATGGATCATCCCTTCCAGCCCGATCGGCTTGCCGTCGCTGTCTTCAATCAGGTTGCCGGTGACCGATAGCGTGATCTCCAGATGGTCCCGGCGGGCAACCTTCAGCTCATAGTCCGGGATCGTTCCCGTCTCGTTGAGCTTTTTCAAGAATTCCTGGCGCTTGAGACGGTTCTTGAAGATGATGTCCGCCAGATTCGTCCCCAAAACATCGTCCTTGGTCTCATACCCAAGCGTCCGGACAAACGCATGGTTAACATAAAACACATATCCTTTCACGTCGGCCAAGAAAATACCGACGTGCCCCCGCTCGACCAGCCGGCGGAAAATGTTCTGGGACTCCGGATAGGCAAAATTGATCTCTTTTTCTTGGGCGAGATAGGTGGGCTTTTTCCGTTCCAGGGCCTCTTCGAATTCGATCATGCGATAGCTCCTATGAATGTTTTTCCTGGTCCTGACAAAATATCCTGTTTTTCCCGTCGTGCTTCGCCTTATGAAGCGCCGCATCCGCCTTTAAGATCAGGTCATGGGCGTTCATTCCTTTGATCGCCTTGGCGATCCCCATGCTGACCGTCATCGGTTTCCTGAATTTAAGCCCCTCCATGGTCTGGCGGACTTTTTCGGCAATCACGCGGGTTTTATCAACTTGCGTATCGGGCAAGATCACGACAAATTCATCGCCCGCATACCGGCAGATAATATCCACTTCGCGCAGGCTCTTCGTCAAAACGGCAGCGATCTTCTTCAAGAGGACGTTGCCTTCTTCCTGCCCGTAGGCATCGTTATATTCCTTGAAATCGTCCACATCAATGATAAGCAAACACAGCGGCCTGTCAAAACGTTTGAATCTTTTTATTTCGTAGGCCAAGCACTCCATCAGGTGCCGGTAATTGTACAGATTGGTCAGCGGGTCCGTGATCGTCAGATACTTGAGCTCCTTGGAGAGCTCCGCGTTCTCGATCGCCACGGCCGCTTGCCGCACGATCGCCAAAAGGACTTTCAAGTCAAGGTCCGTATAGGTAGGGTTCTGCCGGTCTTTTTTCTCCGTGACATTGACAACGCCCACGAGCTTGTTGTCAAGCTTGACGGGCACGCTTAAAAAGGAACGGCTTCTGTAGGAAGGCGAATTCTTCCGGCCGATGCGCTTGTCTTCGTCAATGACTTTCACCAGAAGAGGTTTCCCCTCTTCGGCCACTAGCCCGGCGATGCCCTGCCCGAGGCTGAGCTTGCTTTCCTTGATCACGTCGTAATTCAGCCCGACAGCGCCCCGGATGCACAGTTCACCTGTTTCCTCATCCAGCAGCATCAATGAGCACCGTTCCGATTCCAGGATCAACGAGGCCTGCTCAATGATAAAATCGATCAGCATATTCAAATTCGTGATGGTCCTGATCTTTTCGCCGTAGTTCAGGATCTGGTCCATTTTTGATTTTTCCAGTTCCAGGCGGGCGCTGCGCTCCCGGTAATACTGGCCGAAAACAAGCAGCATATAACTGATGAGCAAAAATCCGGTCAAGATGAAAAAGATCAAACGGAACCGGCGGTGAGCGGGGCGGAAGAAATCGCTTAGAACGGACGGGGGAACATGGCCCACCAGTTTCCAATAATAGGATTCTTCCGTCAAAAGATTCGCGAATAAAGCCCGCGTGCTTCCCGAATCGATGCTCAACTGAACGCCTTTAAAAGGATAGATCGTCGAAAAAGAAAACAGGCCGTTGGCCGTTGTCATCGCCCCCGTCTCCTGCTGGCTGATCTGCCGCCATTCATCCGGGAAACTTTCCCGAAACGACCGGGTATGCCCGTCCGCAAACATAAACCCCCATTCCTGATCTTTCCGGGGGCCTTTCATCCAATAACCGTTCCGGTTCAGGAACATAAAATCGCCGGGCTGATCGGAAGCGATCTTAACAAGATTGTCGATCAGCTGCTGGCCCAAATAGCTGACCATGATGACGTTCGTTTTTGTTTTCTTTGCGTTCACGAGCGGCGTTCCCAGACGGATCATCGGTTTAAAAGGCTCTTCGATCTGTCCGTGCTCAACTTTCAAGTCCAGCGGCGAGATGTAAACCTCATTATGCGCAATGCGGAAGGTTTCCTGGAAGTAATACTGCTTGGACCGGTCGTGAAGATGCTCGCCCGTGATAACCTTCGGGGTCCCGTTATTGTAGTCAACCTTCAGGACTTCTTGGCCGGAACCATCGATGAGGACGATCTGCTCATAGATCCCCTTCGATTCCAGGAAAATCCCGAATTCCTCGGACAATTTCTCCTTCACGCGAGCCTGGGGGTCATCGCAAAAACCGGAAAGCTCGACGATCCCGGACAGCAATTTCAGGTCGGAGACGATCGAGACAAAATCAAGGATAACGCTCTCCTTCTGAAGGTCCAGCGTATGCGCGATATTGACACCCAGCGATCTTTTTACGTTATTTACTTCGGAGTAATGGAAAAACCAGAGGAGGGCGCATCCCAAAAGCCAGATAGGCAGAAACAACGCAAAAAAACATTTTAAGGCGTTTCATCTATCGCAGATCATGATTTGTTTTCCTTAAATGCCTCTTCCCGCCTTTTTGATCCCGCCCAAAATGAGGTTCCCCGGCTTTGGCTACATTGTATCACTACCAAATTAAAGGCGCAAAAGAATCGAATCTCGCTCCCTGGGGGAGCCTTTGGGGCATGGGGGCAAAGATTGAAACGGCATAAACAGAGAATTTTCGAGAAATCCGGAAAAAAAATTAACCGCTGTCTCTTCCCCATAGGCTCTGGAGACGGGCAATTTCCTTATCGGAAATACTTTCCCGAAACTTTTCCATCAGTTCTTTGTCGAGGACATTGTCGCGCAAGACAAACTTTTGCAGCCGGAATTTTTGCGCGTCTTTAATGAAAGACACTATTTGGGGAAGATCTTCTTGCGAAACAATGGGCGGCGCAAGCGT
>JAKQAH010000154.1 GCA_029568545.1 Candidatus Omnitrophota bacterium | reverse complement strand
AAACTACGCCAATGACCAGGAATTCGGAGAGCAATACACGATGTTCAGCACGGAGTATGATACCTTGCGCACCAAATCCAAAGGCATCATGGAAACCGCCCGCACGACGATCCGAGCCCTCCTGGGGGCCTAACCCAGGCCCCTTCGAAGTTTTCTATAGTAGAAACACAATCAATAGCGATTAATTTTTCTGACGAATAAAAAAACGACGGATTTATTCTACTTTCGTTTTCATATCCTCCAGAATGGCCTCGAGCTCATCCTCATGGCCGACCTCATCCTCAAGGATCTCCAAGACCAAATGCGCGGTAATCACGTCTTTACCCTCGACCTTTTTTAAGATCTTCCGGTACACCTCGATCGCGCATTGCTCGCCCTTGATATTTTGCTCCAAAAGCTTCTTGGTATTGGGATTGTCCGGCGTATCATATCCGCAATTGGATTCCTTCTCCCATTGTTTCGGATGGATCAGCGGCGTGCCGCCCAGCTGGATGATGCGCTCCGCCAGTTTTTCAGCATGCCCTAACTCTTCGCCGGCATGTTCTGCGAGTTCCTTGGCGACGATTCCGCGCATACGCCCGACCGCGACTTTCGATCCTACCCAGTATTGATAATAGGCTAACCACTCATCGGCGAAAGCCTTGTTCAGCAGCGTTAACAATTCCTTGAGGTCCACCCCTACGATTTCTTTTCCCTTTGTTCCCATATTTCCCTCCTTGACGTGATTGATGATTTTAAAAAGTGACTACTTTATCGGACTCTTTCACAATATCATACATGTCTTTCATTGTCGAGATCGGGCAGATCTCCGATCCTCCCTGCTGACGGCTTTGAATACACGTTCCGCAGGCATAGATCGTTCCGCCGGACTGATGGAACCGCTGGGCCTGATCGACCGTGTTGAACTTTTCCGTGCTGATCTGTTGATACTCGACGCCTTTGCCCATGAAAAACACTTTGACCGTATCTTTCTGCCCGAGGCAAAAATTGGCATACCTCAAGGCGTTCCAACATGTCTCGGCATCATTGCTGGAAATAATCACTCCGATGTTCACGGTGCGCTCCTTTCTCTTAACGCTTGAACCTCACGACGGGTATAGGATTCCTTTTTCCCCAGCCAAGGGAAAGCCAGGGCAAGGATGGCCAATATAACGATCCCGACCGTTATGATTTTCTGCAATAACGGCCGCGGCCTTTTGGGAACCCCGAACGTTACGGCCTTGACCCAATTCCAATGAAGGGCCACGTGCGCCACGATGAGCGCCAAAAATGCCAGCGCCACATACAGGTGAATCTGCCCCCATTCATGACGGGTCAGGCCGCAAAGAACATCGACCGTCTTTTCGCTCCATCCTCGTCCGCGCCCGACCGCATCCATACTGCCGCTGCCGTGCGGCAAGATGAATTTCAAGATCAGGCCCGTCGAAATCAGGGCCATCAAAACGACCCAGTTCAATGCGTCAACTAAAATGTTCCATATATTTTTTTTCATAGGGCGTTTTTTTCATGAAGCGATTGAAAGCTTCTTGTCGACCATCCCGATATCTTCGACGCTTGCGTCGATCCCTATTCGGAAAAACAAATCCGGTTTAAGCCCAGCAGCGCCGCAGTGCCGGAGATCGTTACGCCGTAGAAAATAACTTTTTCTTTTCCAGCCGCTTTTAATATTTCATCGATGGTGCCGTTGACAACCGTGGTGCCCGTCGCCAGAACCAACTGCGCCCAAGCGACAGCGCCGCGAAAGCATTCCTTGCCGTCCAAGATAATCTGGCCGAACCGTTTTTCTCCGATATTATCTTTATCCAAATCCAACACTTGCAGTTCATACCGCTTCGAGAAAGCATCGATCAAGGCCGGCTGATACCCGATAATAGCGATTTTCTTTACCGTAGGATAATTCTTTTTCATAAATGCCACACATTTGCGCGCGCAGATCTTGGGCTGCTTATCTTTACAATGGACGGTATCTTCAGCCAGCTTCCAATACCGCGCGAGAGCGTTGATCGTCGCCACCTGCAAGGACCGCCGGTAATTATTCGCGGCATCCATGGCAAAAACTTCGTCTAAGCGCCCGTAGAAGCCCCCATACATATCCGTAAACGCATGGCCCAAATGATCGTTAAAATTCGCCTCGACGATTTTCTCTTTGCCTTTCAAAAGAGGAAAATCATACTCTTCCGGATTGCCGATCGCCTCAAAAGCCGAAAGGACCTTGGCCTCAAGAAGGATCTTGTCATTCAGAAGGCCTTCTTTGCCGAGCCGTTCGAGAACTTTTTCTTTCGCGAGATCTAAGATCATAAGAACCTTGCGGAAACCTTTTTAGCTCGTGCGCAATTGTTCATGTCGTATTTCACATTTTTATGCTTCTTTACTGTGCTAAACCAAACAGGGATCCTAAAAGCGCCCCGTAGAGAGCTCCCCTAATCGGCGTGCTTGTCAATGGACACATCCCGGTCGAGCATTTACCGAAATATCCCATGATGCCTCCTAACAACGCGCCGACCGCAACCCCTATGACAATCTTCATTGTTTTGTATCTCTTTTTAATATTAAAACTGCCCCGTTTTGAGCATCACCAAAGTGCAGGCGTTGACCGTCGTAATTCCCTGCTCTCGCGCCTTTTTTTCAAAATGAGGGTTCTCGGCTCCCGGATTAAAGATGATCCTTGCGGGTTTCTTGGCAAGAATATCGTCAGTAAGAGCATCCGACGTGTCCGCCCCGACATACAAAGTCACCGTGTCTATTGGGTCCTTAATCGCATTGATCGAGGGATAAATGCGCATTCCTTCCACCTCTTTGAGCCGCGGATGGACAGGATACGCGTCATGCCCTTTTTGCCTCAAAAGCATGACCGCCTGATAGGAATACCTGTGCGGCTTATTGGATACTCCGATGACAGCAACTTTCATGATGGCGTAATTGAGGGTTTTCTTCTCGATTGGCGCATGATTTTTTTGCCGAAAGAATCCAGCGTCCGCTTTCTATATCCAGGTTTCAATTCAATGATATTGGCCGCATCCCAGAAAACCGGATGATGCGACGCCACGATGACCTGACATCCCGTCTGGGATATCTTGGCTAGGCCTTTTCGTATTCTCGATATCCACTGGAAATCATGCCCCGCCTCGGGCTCATCCAGAAGCAGCGTATCCCCTTCCTTAAATTTGAGGAACCTTAAAACATCGCGCATGGTTTCCCCGTGGGATGAAAACATGGCCCGGACACGGATGATGGACCCGTGAACCCCCCGGAAGGGCTCTTCCGACCTGTGGGGATTCATCGTTTCACTGTTAAAGTAGCGATACTCTCCCTTATGATCTTGATGCCGCTCGCAATCGGGGCATTGATAAACAGCTTCTAAGAGGGATGTTTTGCCGGAACCATTCGGGCCGATAATAATGTTCAACCCGGGCTTAAAGATAAATCTTTTTTTCCCGTGGACCCGGCCGCGATGCCGCAAACACAATGCAATATGACTGATCATAATAACGTGATCATCATTTTCTTGGTTTGTTTTTTCCTTCGCCGCAGGAATCCTTCAAGACCGCCCCTTGGTCTGCGCTGGTGACAAGCGACGCGTACCGGGAGAGCCAACCTCTGTTCATCCGAAGCGCAAAAGGTTTCTGCGCCTTTTTACGTTTGGCTA